>JAYQWI020001517.1:0-3778 GCA_035871815.2 Candidatus Parabeggiatoa communis | reverse complement strand
AGTTAAATTGCGACGGTTTTGCGGCGTGGCGGACTCTTTAGTCAGTTGTTCGCTCAGTTGAAGGGAACGCTCAAAGTATTCTAATGCTTTGTCGAGTTGGTTTTGAGAAACACAGACATCGCCTATGCGGCTTAGGGCAATTCCTACATCGCGACGGTTTTGCGGCGTTGCGGACTCCTTAAGCAGTTGTTCGCTCAATTGAAGTTCTCGCTCAAAGTATTCTAATGCTTTGTCGAGTTGGTTTTGTTCTTTCTGAATATCGCCTAAAGTTTGTAATACATCTGCCCGTATTCTAACAGGAAAATGATGTTGTTGTGATGCTTGCAGCAAAACGTATTCCAAAGCAAAACCACGCTGTTGTTCACCTGTACAATACAAAAAAACAAAACCTAATCGCGCCAATACCAAAGCATGATCAGCTTCTTTTTCAGGCAAATGTGCTAACAAACTATCAAGTACACTAACTTGCAATTCAGGCGCAAGACTTTGATAATGTTCATAGTCTTCTGCTTTCACCCATTCAAGCCACTGCCCAAACTCCGCTTCACTTGCTTTTTCAGGCAAAGGAACCGCCCCAAAAGGCACTAAACTCAACCGCAAATTCGGCAAATCCTCCACTTGCCCATGCTGTTCACAAAACCACTGCCCCAAAATTTCATGGCTTAGTTGCCAACCTTCCACAAAACCTATTTTCCGGCGTTGGACAAAACCCCCTATCCGAGATTGGCGTAACGCTTCTTCAATCTCTAAAGTAGAAACGGCGGATAAATCGGTTAATAACCCTTGTTGACGTAAGGCTTGAATCGCTTCGGATAAGGTTTGGAGACTCACCGCTTTTTGAATTAAACTCAAACACCACAATAACGCATCCAATAAACGGGGAGGGTTAAAATCTTGTTTCACTTCTTCTAAACGACTGCGTAAAAAATCTGGCAATGCTGTCGTATGATACTTTTGAAAATGGGCGGTGGCTTGCGTGGTAAATTGCTGCGGATTCGCTGCCCATAAATCCCGTAAATTTTTACTCCATTCCGCTAAGAAAATCGGCATGTTGTGACTGGCTTGGCATAATTGCCGCAATAAAGTCGTCGGTAAATCAGTGCGTTGGGGTGTCGGTTGATCGGGTAAAGTTTCTGTCCAATAATGCCAAACGATTTCTTCCGCTTCTGCTTGTGCCAATGTACCCATATCAGCCAATGTCCACGCACGTTGGGTATAGATATTCAAAGGTTGCCGCACTCGTTCCTGCGGTTGACTGCTCACCAAAAGATATAAATTCCCTAACACCTCCGTTGGCAATGCGCCCAATACCCCAGCCGGATCAAGGGCTTGATTTAAACCATCCAACACAATCACAAAATAAGCCTTGGGCTGTTTATCTGCAAAATAAGCCAAATTATCCCGAATGGCATCTTGCACTTTGGGTAACGGTAACACATGGTTAGGTTGCGGCAAATCCATTAAGTGATTGAGTACCGTTAAACAATACATGCCCACTCGTAAGGCAATACTGGCTTTGGGTTTGTCGGCACTGGGCAAATTCTCCTCATTGGCATGGGTTTCTGGCGTTTCCTCTAGCGGCTCCAACTTGGCATCCATACTGATAAATACCGCGTGTTCCCTTTCCGCCTGAAAAATCTGCGCGAGTAACACACTTTTACCACTGCCCGATGCACCTTCTAATAATAAACGATGGGCCGCACTGTCTTTTAATAATGCTAAAACTCGTGCCCCTTCTGTGTCACGATTTATGGTATTCGCTGCCAATTGCGCCGCAAAATGATCATGCTGTAAATCAAATTGTGGGGGAATCACGACGGGTTGCGTATCCGTCAGGGGCGGTTTAAAGGCAAAATTTTCGCACAGTTCTTGTACTAACCGCTCAATCCGTTGTTTAAACATCGGCTCATCTGCGGCCGTTTGCCAATGAGTCGCTGACTCCGATGCTTGATAAGTCCGTTGTAAGACACTGGCCACTCGTTCTTTTTTCCAGCGCACACTGTCTAATAAAGCGGGCAGCGGATTGTCGGCTTGATTGACATCCTGATGATGGTAACGAAAACCCAGCGGCATTAAATAAACAAAATCCCTGTAGGCTCGTTGCGGTTGATATAACAACAGCGATTCCTGCCACTCCCAATTTGCAATAGGCGGGGGTGGCGCACGGAAGCTGTCTTTTTCAAGTTCTGGCAGCTTCTCCCAAATTTTAGCCATGTATTTACGATCTTTCCGGTTAGTCACACAGCGAAAATGGTGATCGTGCCAATAACAATGCACCCCAACTTGGCGTTGTTGGCTATCGTCCAAGACGATTTCATCAATCAGGGCTAATTGTAAACCGCGATAGGGTTGAAAAAGGGTTTTGAGCGTATTTAATAATAGGGTATCGACTCGTTCCCCAATCTCATCGTCATCAAGGGTATTGAGATCAAAGGGTTCATAAAATTGAATGGTGCGGCGTAACCGCGCCAGTGATTTCAAAAAATGCCACCGTTCCCCGCCTTGCTCAATCAACCAAAAATGGGGCTGCGTGTCTTGCGTCGCCGGATTGGTATTGGGTTGCTTGCTTAAGATTAAAGTCGCTGGCTCTAAAATAGCCGCTAATTGAGATAAAGGCAATGGCCCCTTCAATTGCTCACAAGCCAATGACAATATCGCACTGCGGCGCAACCAAGTCTCACCGCCCCCACAATGGGGATCCACTAAAGACTCATACACCACGGCTAATCCAGCTTGCAATTCCTTCGTAGACGCGATTAATTGCTGTTGCGTCACTGTCCAATAAAATTGACTGGCAAGGGTGACAAAATGTAAATGGATAAAGGCTTCAAAAACATTGAGGTAATCTTGCAGCGTGTTTGAGTGTTGCAGAGCCTGATAGACTGGAAAAGGCCAATCGGTATCGTCGATTTCAAGTAAATCGCCTTTGATATCAGGGATTTGCATTAACAAGCCTTGCAATGTCGTTGACGTAAGCGGTTTGGGGCCTTTTTCTAAATAGTCCTCCCAAGCTGCCGCGACGGGTTGATTGATAGCTTGCGGCCATTTTTCAAATAAACTCTCAAAACGCACCGCAAGCCCAGTGGTTTTGGTGATCTCATTAAAATAAATTTCTTTCGCCAAGCCAATCAAGCGTTGTGTCGCAAAATGATAAATCAAACCACCGCTTTGCCCAGGCCCTTCAATGGCAGTGGTTTCAAACGCATCAATGTCGGTTTGTTCCCGTTTGAGCAACTGATTAATGATGCCATCGTAAACGCCAATACCCCGGCCTTCGATATAGCCAGCCGGATAACCAATGGCAATGACTTCATCGCCCCGATTTTCCTCAGTAATTAAACCTAATGGCACACAATGTTCGGTGGTATTGTCGATTTTGAGGACAGCGATATCCCAATCTTCGACGGATTTCTCGTTATCCAATTGCGCGGTAAAGGTATCGCCTTCAATTGTTTCAACGGTGATAGTCGCACCACAATTTATATCGGGTACAAGGCAGTGCCAAGCGGTTAAAATATAACCATCAGGGTTGATAAAAAAGCCTGTGCCCTTGAAGCCTCCCGGATTGGTCAAAATTTTGACCGTGGCTTGTTCTAAGGCTAGGCGGGTGTGGTTTTTTAGGGTGTCGGGTATCATTTTTATTTTGACTTTGTCATATTTAAGTGTATGAATATAATGGACAACTCTATTTTTTTTTATTATAGAGTATTCAGCCAATCTATAGCGTTTCCCGATTGAATGAAGTACAAATTTTACGACATTTTTTTTGATGTAGGGT
>JAYQWI020001516.1:0-4590 GCA_035871815.2 Candidatus Parabeggiatoa communis | reverse complement strand
TAAGGCTATCATCTATCCCTTGCTCATAATTGGCTAATGTGTCAGTCACATCCTGTTCAGTATACGAACCCCGTTTGGCATCATACTCTTTTTGAGCTTCGGTTCGTTGCTTAGTCAGTTCTTCCAATTGCCCTACTAACTTATCTGAGGCTTTTATGCCTTTGTCATAAGAGACTTTTTTCGCAAAATAAATATCATGTAATTGCTCTTCGGTGTGAGCCTCATACTGTGTTACCAGAGAATGAACTTTAGGTGAGCGATGTTCAATCTTGCTCAAGTTGTCTCTGCGAATCCTCAGATCGTTCTCTTGTTTCTTAATCTCTTCTGCAAGCTGTCGCTCCTGAGTCTTGTATTGGGTAATGGCGTTTTCCAACTCTTCAATCTCTTTGATTTTGTTGGCTTGCTCTGCATTGGCTTGTTGTAATTCAAGTTTTTTCTCTTCGCGTTGTTCCTCATAACGGTTAATATATTTATCAACCGCTTTTCGACAATTGTTCAGTTCCTTTCCGTTTGCCTCTGTTGTCGTTAAAGAGGCTGAAACGCTTTTTTGCTGCTCATCAAGTATCCCAATTTCACGCTCAAGCTTTTCTAAGTGTTCACGCTCGCTTGCTATCTGCTGTTGAATATCAGTAAGGGTTTGCTGGTAGCGTGCTTCTGCGCCTTCAGGATGCGCTTTCAAAAATTGTCTGAGTGTACTTAAGACTTCATCATAAGCGGTGTGTTCTTCTTTAATATCAGACAAACGAGTGTTGTTGTTTTCAATGCGACGCTCTAACTGTACTTTCTCCAGAGCAGCAACCTCTTTGTCAAAAGTCGCATTGCTGGTAGGCATCACAGTCGTCATGCCATCATGCTGAGTCACGGTGTTTGGACAAGTCACGAGCGTGATTTGTACCGGGCCGCGCAGATTGTTAAGCGTTTGAAATTCTTGTTTAACACGCTCAAAATGTTCTGGGCTGATAACCGCAATACCGCCATACCGTGCCGGATCACGGTTTATCTTTTCTCTTATCGTATCTGGCCTTATATCGCCTTGTTCGGTGAAGTATTCACCGTAACTATAGGCCCCGATATCTTTGTCTTTGAGATGTTGTAAGACAGTACGCACATCGCGCCCAGGTGGTAAAACACTTGATTCTGATAACGCATCAACATCTTCTTGATCCAAGTCAAGCTGATTTTGAACCTGCCTTAACTCTTGGCTCAATTTTTCTTGAGCCTGCTTGAGACTGTTTTCTAAATCAGGAGAATAGGGGTTGATTTCATCCGCTTCGACTAATTCGCATAACGTTTGATGGTGAGATAAGTTGTGTAACTCATTTTTGTATGCCAGTAATTTATCAGAGGCTTTTTCAGTATCCTTTTCGAGCCCAACCATCTTGTCGGTAACCGATTGTTTTTCTAACCCAAACTGATGAATGCTTTCCTTGGTTTCGTCTAGGGTGGCTTTCAGTTCGCTAATCGTTCCTTCATTTATGGCGAGCTGTTCATCAAGACGCGCTATTGCCATACTAGGGGTTTCATCAGGTTTGATATCCCCAGAATGCTGTAGCTGTTTTAATTGGCTATCCACTTTTTTTACCCAGTTCAATAACTTCTCGGTTTCTTTTTCCAGAGTTTTAATGCCGCCCTTCGTTTCACCCACCTGTCGTTGTGTAGCCTCTATCACATTCTGGCTTTTCTGGTGATTTTCAGACTGCTTGATTAAATCCGCTTCTATGGCTTTAGCCTTATTATTCACAATCCCATAATAAACCAAACCAATGGTATGCAGGTGGGCAGCGATTTCCTCAACTGGCGCGTTAGCTTGTTCAATTTCATTCTGTAAGGTAGTGCATCTCCCCTCTATTTTGTGTTGTTTTTCAAGATACTGAGCAGCAAGATGTAAGTCATACTGACGTTTTTGCTCATTGAGTACCTGACTATCGGTTTGATGTGTTGTCGTTTTCTCAACATAGATAAGGCGCAGCTTTTCAGATTCCAGCCATCGAATCCCGGCTGATACTGTTGTTATCTGTTGCAGGTGACGAGTTTGCTCATCTTTTAGGTTATTCAAGTCAGTTTTCAAGTTATTCTGAGCATTTCGTATTGAAAGATCAGTCTTGATAAGCCTTGCCGCGATTTGTTGACGTGCAACCGCATTTTCCTTTTGCTGTTTAAGCAGAGCAAGGTATTCATTAGCGGGTTGTTGCAACGCAACAAAGTGATTGTGTAGTTTTTCAACCAGTGTTTTTTCTTGTTTGAGTGTGGGTACTTTATTCAGTTTTTCTTTATGTTGCTCAATGACGCTGGGTAATTTTTGGGCATTATTCGGATCAATCAGCGGTGTCAGAACCAAATCAATGAATTGTTCGATTTTGGTGATGGCTAAAATATCATCCGCACTTCCCTCTTTTTCATTCATTTTGGTGAGCAACTGAAATTGCTCAGGGATAAACCCACGATTGCGTAGAAAATCTAACCACTCTTTTTGTTTGTCGTGGATAAATGGCTCTAATGCAGGTGAATTTCTCAGTTGTTCATTAAACCAAAGTCGAAAATCATCAATATTCGTTTCAGGTTGGTTATTGAAGCCTAAGGGTAAATGATGAAAAGACAGTTTTTCGCTGGCAATGAAACTAAAAAATAACCGTTTTAAAATGGGCGAACCACTCTCATTGAGTTGTGAAGTTCTCAGAACACATTGCCCAATAATTCTGGTTTGCGTGGCGGTTTCAAATAACCCTTTTTGTTGTCCGTCAACCGTCCACTCGGTGACAATAAATCCCAATTCACCTTGTCTGAAATAGTCTTCAAACTTCCGAGCCGATCCTTCAGCCCGAGCGAATTTTTGCTTACGGGGTTGAAATACCGAGTAGAGCAATTGAATAATGGAACTTTTTCCACCGCCATTACGTAGGCTGATGAGGGTATCAACGGGTTTATCATTAAATGCCGGTTCTGAGAATTTGATGTGAGTTCCGTGCAATCTGGCTTCTTTATGTCCAACACGAGAAAACCATAAATTCAATAATTGACTCATATTGTCTCCTCCGTTTTGAGAACGGCTTCTCTAATCACTTCAAAGGCTCGCATGGCAGCAAATTCGCGCACGTAGATACGAAATTTGGAATGGGTACGATAGGTATCCTCTTCCTCATCCGTTTTGAGAGATATAAATTTTTGTTCCGCTAAATAGTTAAAGGTTTGTTCAACTACCCAAGCCAAAGAGCCAATTTGATGTCTTCCTGATGGTTTACGCATGATAGGTGCTTTTTCTTTAATGACTTCCCAAGCGTCGGTTAATCCGGGGAGCACTTCTTGTTGTTCATCTGGCTTGTCATTAAAAGATTCCGCCAATTGAATGAGTCGTTGACGAACATCCGTTACGGTGACATAACGTGCCCTATCATAGTCAAAACTGGATTCATTAGGAAAACAGATAGCCGCGATGGTGAGAATAGTCGCGCCAAACAACAGGCGCTGATCAACTTCCGCGAATCGAGCATTTATGTTTGATAGAATGGGGCGAAACGGACTTTTTTTATCTACGATTGCCATCACAATACCGAATTGAGAAACATCTAACACGCGCAATCCAAATCCCGCTGCGATTTGGTTAACCCTTTCTCGATACTCGTCGTCAGTCTGATAAGTGTCTACGCATTCTCGGTAACGAATATTATTGTGTGTGTTTAACTTCGGCTTTAAGCCGCAACTGACAAGATAAGCGGCATCTTCTATTTGATTAAGCATCACTAATCCTTATTTAATCTGTCATAGGTTTAATCATTAAATCATCACCACAACAGAAGGGGGTGACAAATCTGTTCTCTGTTTTAGTCGCATAAAACGTTGCGCTGTCTGTCTGGGCATAAGCGGCATGTACTAAGGCAACTAACGCTCTGACGATACCCTTTTCCTTGTCGGGAGGAACGCGCTCAATTAACTCATGTAAAGTACAAGTACCGTTAGACAAGCCTTGTTTGATAAGTGCCTCAGCTTCGTCAATATCAGCCTGGCTGACATTAGCACTGATATCAAGGCTCAACTCTTCACTGTCTTCTTGTTCATAACTTGACACTTGATCATCAGAATCCTTACGAGCGACAAGCGCACTTTGTACAACACTCACTAAATCGTGCAATGGCTGCGTTACCGGGCCCATAATCGCCGGTTCAAGACTGTCCAAGACTTTCTCAAAGTCATTTAAGGGTAACTTGAGAAACGGTAACACTATTTCTTCTGTCAGGTTGGGCAGATTTTGATATTGTGAATCAAAGAAGCATTGATGAACTTGAGCATCCAGAAATTCGTCATCCAAACGATTGGCAATTTCATAGAGGTTGAGATAAATATCTAAGCATTCCTGAATTTTTGCTTTTAATTGAATCAGTAAATAAGTATTGGCAACTTGTTTTTCAGCCAAGTCTTGTTCAAGATAATCTAAAATCTGATTATCAGCATCACGAAAATATTGAATATTAATCAGTGCTTCTTCAATTTTGGGATGAATTTGGCTTTGCCATTGCATATCCCGAACATTAATTCGTATTTGCCGAATCAAACTCATTAAGGTGTTACGATGTTGATAGGTGACTGAGCGGTGTT
>JAYQWI020001515.1:0-9548 GCA_035871815.2 Candidatus Parabeggiatoa communis | reverse complement strand
AAATGTAGTCAGAAAGAGAAAGTCATTGTTTTTATTGTAGTCGGATCAGAAGGCAAAATGGTAATGATATTGAATGATCAACTTCAGCACAATTTCGGAAAAGGATTTTCTAAAACTCGTGACTTGTAAAATTTGGAGAGCAAATTGTAGGGGCGAATTGACGTGTTCGCCCTCAAATGTATTTTTCTGAACTGTCTCTAGCCCCTACATTTCTGGTATATAAAGATGCGTTTTTAAATCTTCTGGAGAAGTTGACAATCCGTCTCTGCTGATTATCGAAAAGCGACTTAATTTTTCTATATTCCCGTTAGCACAGGGATCGAGCGATAATTGTGCATTTTGAAACCGGGGTGGTGGTAATAGAAAAGTGTCTTTGAGCTTAGTGGAATTAAGGATAAATTCACCATTCAAACCCAATTCTGAAGAGACATCTATCCAACCCTCTGAGATATGCAATTCGTTTGTTTTAAGGTTAATGTTTCCAGCATCCCCAGCATAAGCGGTACTTTTTGCTGATATAACGCCATTATCACGTAGAGTGAGTTGTCCGGCTGATAATGTGATATTGCCACCATGCCCCGTTTTCTTGGCAATGCTGTAAATCCCCCCTAAATGATTGTTGTAAAAAAAGCCTTGATTTGATGCTAACACGTATCCACTAACCGGTTCAGCCGTAATCAAGACGTTGCCCGTCGCATTAATATCAATCTGACCGCTTTTGCTGTATCCGTTGCCTTCATTACTCGCATCAATATCAGCGCCATCTGTAATGCTGAGATCGTTGACATCAATATTAATATCACCGGCATCACCTTTACCTTCTGTTAGCGTTTGAATCGTGCCATATTGATCGAGGTTCATCACAGTGGCAGAAATATCAATCGTGCCACCATTTCCAACATGCTCTGCACTGCTGGCAATGCCACCGCCGGATATTTTGATCTCATCAACAACTTGGTTTTCCTTAAATCCTGTGATTTCAATATGACCACCATGTCCAATTCCTTTACTACTTGCCAAAATAGCCGCCTTGTTTTTCAATTCTAATTTATCAACGTTCAAATGAATGTTGCCAGCGTTTCCTTCAGCAAATGTTCCTGCTTGAATGAGTCCAGCATCCATATACAAAATTGGGCTTGATAGGCTAATTTTTCCGCCATTACCTTGCGCGTTTGCATCGGCATCTATCGCCGTCAACAATTGTTCTTGTTCCTTATTGCCAAGGATCGTCACTGAATTTTCAGCTCTTATGTTGATTTGACCACTGTGCCCTTGACTTTGACTCGTCGTACTGATTCTGCCATTATTTCTGACTTCTAATTGACCCACATTGAGTACAATATCACCCCCCAAACCCGTACCCTGTGTAGCAGTAAAAATGGCACTATTATCTGTTGTAATTAATTGTGAGGCTGCTATCTGCACATTTCCACCATTACCTGTGCCTAATGTCCGAGTACCAACACGAGTATCTTCACCCATTCCAATAATTGGACTGTTCAATATGATATTGCCAGTGCTACCCTGTCCGCCCAATTCTGTTTTACTAACAATTTCGCTCCCAATTATTTCAAGGGAACCTGCCGTTTGTAATAAGATATCACCAGCTTGTCCATCCAAGGTACTCGAACCGATATCACTATTAATGATTTGTAAGTTGCCGGCCGTAACAGAGAAATCATTCTCTCCATTTTCTAATTTCCTCCCTACAATCCTGATATTGCCTATTTTCTCTAAAAAACCAAACGCTTTCGGCGAAGCTACAGTTAATACAGGGGAAACCTTTGTATTAGCCTCAAACCTTTGCCCATCAGCAAACTGTAAATAATCAGTGCTACTCAAATGGAAAGCACCATCTATATTTAATGTGGCATTTGCCCCCATTATCACGCCACTCGGATTGAGCAAATAAAGATCGGCATTGGGAATAGTGGCATTTAAGGCACCATCTATGAGTGAATAATTACCCCCAGTAACGCGCCCAATGATGTTGGCAATTTGAGCCGGGCCCGTAAAAGTGGCACTTTCACCCGTGTTAATGTTAAATTCACCAAAGCTGTGGAACAGATTATTACCGGCCCGACTACCCAATTCAGCACCAATCATATAATCCGGGCCGGGTAACGCGCCCGCCGCGCCAAGACTACCATCAAGCGTAATCTCGGCGTAACTGGGAAAAATAAACCCGGCAATGATAAGGCTAATGAGTCTACAAATTTTTTCAGATAAGCTATACTTGCACATATTAGATTCCTCTTTTAAAACAATTAGTTGTCCAATGCAAACTCAACAAAGCGTCAATAATTAAAATTGAATATTACCAATATATAACCTTTAAACTGGAGTGCAAAATTCATTTTGCATAACAGCAAAATTTTGACGGTATTAATTTAAAATAATCAAATCATAACGTTAGTATCAACTTTGACTGGGCCCTGGAATTAGTTCGAAGTTGTACCCGTGTTTAAATCCTTTATTTATATACAATCCTTGTCATTAGCGGTTTTAAATCAGCAGTATCAAGCATTTTTGGTGAGTTTTGACATCAAACCTCATCAATCGCTATGGTGTAAAGGCTTTTACTTTTTTGATGAAACCATGAACACAATAATTTCTGCTCATTGCGTTTTGCCAATCCCTCAATTGAATAACACCAATATGCCAATACAAGTGAGCCATTTCAAAATGCTTGGCCCTTGATAGCCCTTTTTTTGATAAGAGGATTTGTATTGACAATAGAATGGGTGTATGATTTTTCGCGTTTTTTGCAAAACATTTTGAACTTGTGTTGAGGCAAAAAAAAGCCCCGAGGCCATTTGGCTAAGAGGCCTAAAAATAGTGGTTAGTTTATCATATAGCCAAGCTAACTTTAGGTGTCAATTCACAAATTCAGTGGAGTTAAATATGAACAACAAATCTGTAATTCACCCGAAGGGCTTTGAAGTTAAAACGGCCGCTAAAGCGGGCGGGCAGTGTAATAAGTGGGAAAAGGCAGATTTTATTAAAATTATTAATAATAGCGACCCGTGGTGTTACATTGATGGCGAGTGGAATCCTTACCCTGTGGCTGAATTTGCGAATGAAAATTATGCCGGTAAGAGGTACGACCAAATGTGTTGTACAGACTGGCGGGACTAGGTAGAGCGAAACCCATCGCAGCCATGTTGTGGGGCCAGCAAATAAATCACATTTTGGAAGCCCCAAATCACTAAGCCGTTTTTGATAAAGCGGTTCAATAAAAAGCCCCAAGGCTGTGAAGCCTTGGGGCTTTTTTTAATCGCAAACTAAAGTTTGCACTCCAATAAGCTGCTCTTTCGGAAACATTCTCCTTTAATTTGGCAGTGAATAACCTGCCAATGTCATTAATTGCCCTTTCACACGATCCGCTATTTCGGCTTCCATTTCGGCGCGTAGGTTTTCAATACGGGCTTCATATTCTGCTTTCTGTGCGGCGAGTTCGGCTTGATGGGCTTCGCTGATTTCCTGTTTTAATTGCGCTTCGACTGCTTTGGTGAAGGGGGTGACTAAACCGGCTAGTTCTTGTAGGGTGCGCCATGCTTCTATGCGTTCTTCACAGGCTGCCATTAGCGCAGGGCCTACCTTTAAACGGACGGTTTCGTCACTTGCCTCTTTTTCACCTGCTTTTTCCTCTTCGTTTGGGGTAAGCGTATGGATTACGCTGACAAAAGGTGTTTTGCGTTGCCGCGCGGCGGCATCGAGTTTGAGATAGTCGGCAACGGGTATAGGGCTGGGATCAGTTGTGTTAAGCGGTGAAAAGTAGGGGGCAAAGCGTCGTTCATGGACTGCCCAGTCTACAGGGGTGATGATGGTTTCTGCCTCTTGGTACACCGTTTCTTCTGGAGCTGGATTGCCTGAAAGACTGATACGTGATCCAAATACGCCTTCTCCTTCTGGATGATATCGAAATAGGGGAAAAACACGGGAGTTGATTGCCAGGTTGGCCTGAGTGAGGGTTTGATCGGGGGCAAATCCGTGTTGTTCGGGGCTGGGGGCATGGACATGAATCAAGGCTGGCCCGGAAAATTCTAATGCGGCTTCCAGACTGTTAAGAAAATGGCTTGTGTTTGCAATGCTGGTTTGCACGATATAGGCATGGCGCTGTGCTAAGGCTAATAAACTGGGTTCCGTTTTCGCTTCTTTGGCGACTGCCATTGGGCTTCCAGCGACATTGGCGGTGCCGAGTTCTAAATCTAAATCGGCCAGTACCATGATTTTGAGGGGCAAATCTGTGCTTAGTAATCGCGTGAGGGCTGAAAAGCCTTTACCACTTAATACTTCGTCATTGCCGACGAGCAGTAGGGGGGGGCAACGTTGTTGCTCTTCCTGCGTCAAGTCGCGCCAATGGAGAGATTCAAGCGTTTGTGTTGATCGGGCCGCTTCGTCGGGTTTATCCAATTCCAATTTGGCTTGGCGCAATAAGGCTAAACCTTTGGCGGCTTCGCGTAATTGGCCTTCTAACAGGCCGCTGGCCAGTTGTGCGGTGTCGCTATTGAGATCGATGGCTACGGGTACTTGAAAGGGGTTGTCTGGCCAAGTGCCTGCCCAGCTTGTCAAAGTGCCGGGGGCAATCGCTAGACTTAAACGGGCGCGGCCTAAACCTTGTTCCCCTTTGGACAGCCGCCAGTGCAGTTCGTCGAGTGCTTGGGTTATTTTGACTTGTCGGCGCAATGCGATTGCGTCAATATGTCCCTGTTCTGCTGCGTTGTCTATTTTTTCGGTGAGGGCCGATAAGGGGGATTTTTCGGAGCGTATGCCCTCTAATCCTTTGGCAAGTGCATCCAGATCATCAGTGGGTAGGGCATCGACTAGATGATTACGGATACTGGCCATCAGTTTGTCTCGGACTTCTGTTATTTCTTGAAGAAAACGGTTGATCAGCGGTTGGCGTTGAAATTCGGTGACGGCTAGGGCGAGACGTAGGGCTATTTTTTCGCCGGAACCGGCTTCGGCATTGTCTCCTCCGGCAATGGCAAATTGGCAATGGCGGGAGAGTAAAATGGCGGGCATTGCGCCCACTTGGGCGTGGGTGCTGGCCTGTTCTATGGTTTTGCCGGAGGTGTCGGGTAAGTGTTCCCAAATTCGCCAGAGTTGATGGGCTTTTTGCACCCTTTCTTGAGTTTGAGGCGCGGCTGTCAGTGCTCCCGGTTCACAGGCTGAAATGCACAATCCGCAAGCTTTGCAAGCGTCTGGATTGATCAGCAGTGAGAGCAATTCGCCGGTTTCTCGTTGATAGCGTTCTCGCTCATAAAAGAAAGCCTCTGTGCGAGCAACGGGCAAGTCCCCCATTTTATCGTTCAGTGCGGATACGGCCTCTGTAAGTGCCTGTTTACGTTCATCATTCAAAGGGAGTTTATCTTTTAAGCCGGCAAAAGCGTCTTGGATAAATTCGCCTACGGTGTTGTACGTGATGTCTGTATCTCTCCCTAAGCTATGTAAACGGGCGGCCAGCTTAGTGGCGGCCATGCGTAGGGTTTCACCACCGGTCAGCTTGATGCCGGCATCAATTAAGGCTGTTGGGCTGAGAACGACACTGCCAATGGCGCTATCTGGACAACGTGTCCAACATTGTCCGCAACCTGTGCAGGTACTGGGATCAAATGCCGGTAAGCTGTTTCTTGCGATACTGAGATCACGGAAGGTTGAAGACAGCGGCGGGATGATACCGGTCGCCAAATAGGGATCGGGTATTAATTCGGCGAGATCGCCATTACGATATAATACGCCGACTTGATCCCAGAAACGCGGTAAGCTGTCATAAGTCGCGCCGCTTTGTCCCAGATGACGGACGGCCATGGGCGCTTCGTCATGCCAAGGTACGGGGGCATTTGAGGCCTGAACGGGTAGCATTTGATAATCAATTTGCCGCACCGTTTCTAATCCCATTTTGAAAGCGTTTAAACGCGCTGTACGTTCTTTCTCAGCGAGATGATGCAAACTGTCTTCATAGCTGTTGAGTATCCGTCGTACTTTGATATCTAATAGGCCGCTATCAAGTAAAGTCCCCAATAAGCTGCCCAGAATAACCGTAAAGGTTGTAGCCTGTGGGCTGAAGGCTGAAGTGTGGGCGATTTCTGAGCTTGATATACTGTAAAGTCGTATTTTTTTTCGTTCGATATCTTCTCGTATTTCTGGGGCGAGACTTTGCCAGAGGGCCGCATCGTCTTGGCTTGAGACTGCTAACAGAATGCCTTCTTGACGCAATTCAAGCTGGGATTTTTGCAAGCGATGCGGGGCCGTTAGCACGGCGAGATCAATGGGCAGATCATCGCCCGGATCGCGCAGCGATTGGGGCGAATAAGTGAAGATATCGAGCCAACCTGATATCCAACGTTCTTGAAATACGCCGGGGCGGCTGCGTATCCAACCACCGAGCAGACGATATAATAAAACGGCTGCTTCAACACTGAGTCCTTTCCCACTTTGTTCTGATAGATTATGTATGGCTACGGTGATAGCACCGGCCGGCCGTAAGTCGGGAGCAGGTTGTTGACTCCGCAATCCCAAATGAGCTATGTCAGGGTAAGCGCGGCGTAAGTTATCCAGTAAGACTTGGCGTTTTGGATAGAGACTTTTGGCACGGGCAAATTCAAATCCGAGAAAGATGCGCCCTTGGTCTTTTTCTTCTAGTGTCTCGCACAGTGTGATCAAGTCTGCTGCTCGTAAAGCTTGACCGCCTAGTCCATAGACGACAGAACGAAAGCGGGGTAATTGCTTGTCTTTAATCAGGGGATAACCGGGATGAATCGCGCTACCCAGTCGGCCATTTTCTAAGGCGCGTTCCAGTGCCGCACGGACTTGGCGCATCAAGGGGGGATCGGCTGCTAAGGGTGTATCCACCCGTTCGAGTACCGCGACGATTCGTTTTTTCTTGAGATGTTCTGCAATCTGGGCACCTGGAAATGGCCTTATCCCGTGAATACCGAGTACACCGACTTTGATTTTCCGGACTTCACGCATATAAGCGGCAACGGCTTGCAAGGTTTCTATGGATGATCCTTGTGCGACCAGCACAATCTGTGCGTTATCGGTTTGATAACTGGAAACCGGCCCAAGTGTGCGACCGGTGTGTTTGGACAGCAATGCGAAGGATTCTTCGAGAATCGCGTTTAAATGATGGTGAAAGTAAGGATGTTTGGCCACTGCCCCCAGCGTCCAAGTGTCAGGCCCTTGTAAAGCACCGTGCATGACGGGCCTATCAAGATTATGCCAGCGGGGTACGCGACGGCGCGTTTCGCCAAAGAGCATTTTTTGTGCTGCCGTGGGAGACGTGATTTCATCATCGGGATCACCTAAAAATTGTCGCACCCATTCTGGATGAGGCAACTCAACTTCCTGTGCGGCAAGGGCGATTTGTTCCCCATCCATCGCGACAAGGCCTGGAATCAAGGTTAATTCGGCAACCCGCCGGGCTATGAGCGAAAAATCGACAGCTTCTTGCACCGTGCTGGCATGGAGTATAAAAAAGCCGGAATCTGCACTCACATGATAAGCTTTATGGCCGCTACCCAGCGCGCCAGCGTGTGCGGCGAGTGTGCGGTTAGTTAAATGCACTACCAGTGGAACCAGTCTGCCTACGGCGGTTACCAGCCAATCTTGGGCACTCATGACATCGGGCGATGATAAAAAGGTTGTCGCCCGTGCGCCGCTCATACTTAATCCAATAGCGGCCGCCAATGCACCGCGTGCCCCTTCAGTATCGCGGCCCGTCAGCGTTTTGCCGAAGCAATTTTTGCCCCGACGTTGTTGTTCGGCTTGCCAGGCATAAGCGGCCGCATCGGCCGGAAAGGTGGCCCCTAAACCGGCCGCTTCAGCAATACAAGCTTCAGTCGCCGCGACAGCGGTATTGCCATCCAGTACGGTTTTGATGCCAGCGTGTTGAGAATGGGGAGAAGCGGTTGTGAAAAAGCGTTGAAATAAACGTAAGGTTGAGCTAGAAAAATCGGGCATAAGCTATCTCTTTATTGATTAAAAATCAGCGTTAATCATGACAATCAGTTTAATCGGCGTTCTATAAAACCAATCTCACGCAAAGACGCAAAGGCGCAAAGAGGCTAAGTATTAAAGTATTATCGATGCGTTTTAGCGCGAAGCGTGAGATTAAAAATACTACCATTTTTGAAATTATTTTTCTGACAATCTATATCATTGATTTAAGTCTCGAATAGAATGCTGATGACGCTGATAGTACTGACACCGCAGATAAAAATATTCACACAGTTGTTTTATTGAGGAGACACAAACCGTGTATAGGGATCCTCACTATCACGTTGAGCGTTATCTTTCTCGGAGAATTGTGTACATTCTAACCATTGAATCGCGCCTGTGGGACAACGGAAAGTGGCTTCTGGCTTAGCTGGCCCACCAGCGGTGTAATCGACAACGGGCAAATTGTTTTCCATGCGAATCAGGTTAGGCGCGGCATCTGCGGCACATTTGCCGCATGCATCACAAGCGGTGCTACACAGTACACGCGCTGCTTCTCCTTCAAGGGGAATTGAACATTGCACAAACAGTTGATGATTTAAGGGCACAATCTCAAATAAATTGCGTGGACAGGCGGCGACACAATCGCCGCAGGCGGTGCATTTGTCGATATCGACGACGGGCAGAGCGTTTGGAATCATCTGAATGGCTTGAAAAGTACAAGCGTTTTCGCAATCGGCTAGGCCTAAGCAACCCCAAGAACAGCCTTTACCGCCACCTGAAACCAATGCCGCGGCATGACAATTTTCAAATCCTCTATATTCTGCAATTTGATGTGCTTGCCCTTTACCCCCTGCACAATGTAGGCGGGCCACACGCTTCTCCTGCTTACCGGGATCAACATCAAGAAAATCAGCAATCACTTCAATGGCATCTGGACTTGACACGGTGCAAGCACTGGGCTGCTGTGTACCTTCAACCACTTCTTCCGCAAAGCTGTGACATCCGGGCTGTCCACACGCACCACAGTTTGAACCTGGCAAGAGTTCTTCAACTTTTTCAATACGTGGATCGTCTTGTACTCGCAGGAATTTGTAAGCAATGGCGAGAACAATTCCAAAAAAGAGGCCCACGCCTGTCATAATAGCAGGGGCTATAAAAATATTTTGCATCATATCAGTTATCAGTTATCAGTTATCAGTTATCAGTTATCAGTTATCAGTTATCAGTTATCAGTTATCAGTTATCAGTTGTAGGATGGGCAAAGATTGTTGCTCAGCAAAATTGTCGGGTGGGTAACGTATTTTTGTTGCCACCAATCTTAATGAATCTTCACTGATGATTTAATCAGTACAGTTTATACCGACATAAGTCGTGTCTTAAACCATTTGCCGTTTTTAGTGAGAAGGTATAGTCACTAATAAAGCCATAAAATGATTTTTTTAAACGGATATAAATACTAAGTCACCTGAAAATTTTTTTCGTGCTTTAGCCGATGAAACGCGCTTACGTTGTGTTGTATTAATACAACAGATGGGAGAGTTATGTGTGTGTGAATTGACTTCGGGACTTGGTTTATCGCAACCTAAAATTTCTCGACATTT
>JAYQWI020001514.1:0-6931 GCA_035871815.2 Candidatus Parabeggiatoa communis | reverse complement strand
GGTAAATTTTCCTTTCTACATTTGGGATTTAGACCTTTTTTCATCGGCGCGAGCAGTTTTGCTGTGTTAGCGATATTGATGTGGATGGGTGTCTACAGTCTAGGCTGGCCAATTTCATTCCGTCATGTTAGCCCCATGACTTGGCATGCTCATGAGATGATTTTTGGTTATAGTCTAGCGGTTATCGCAGGATTCCTTTTAACCGCCATTCAAAATTGGACAGGTAGGCAAACCCTTCATGGTTACCCACTACTGTTGTTATTTTTGATTTGGATAGTCGCACGCATTTTGCCTTTTTTCGGTGAATTTGTGCCTTTGCTCATCATCGCAGTCGTCGATAACTTATTCATTCTGTTACTGTTCCTGTCTGTGTTGTCACCGTTGTTGAAAGCAAAACACTGGAAAAGTGTCGCGTTAGCCTCTATCGTGTTTTTGCTCATGATGAGCAATATCGTCTATTATCTTGGCGCGTATGGTTTAGTCGTTCAAGGGCTCTATTATGGTTTATATGCTGGCCTCTATTTGATTCTCACCCTCATTTTTATTATGGCGAGAAGAGTCATGCCATTCTTTATCGAAAAAGGGGTAGGTTATCCCGTTCAGTTAAAAAATTGGACTTGGATCGATAACAGTCATCTGATCGTTTTCGTGTTGTTTGGGATCGCTGATTTAACCCATTTTCAGCCTTATCTCACCGCAGGTTTGGCAGGAGTGTTAGCTGTGATGCACAGCATCAGATTAGTGGGTTGGCACACGCCAGGTATCTGGAAAAAGCCTTTATTATGGAGTCTTTATTTAGGCTATATCTTTATCGTGTTTGGGTTCGCGCTTAAAGTCGTTGTCAGTGGGATTTCAGTTTACCTGGCCATTCATGCCTTCGCTTTTGGTGGCATCGGCATAATGACGATAGGCATGATGGCGCGTGTTTCGTTAGGACATACCGGCAGAAATGTGTTCGCCCCTCCGCGTTCCGTGTTTTGGATATTCGTCTTATTGAGTTGTGGTGCGATAGTTAGAGTTGTATTTCCTTTAATCGACACCTCATTTTATCTGGTTTGGATAACCTTAGCTCAACTGTTTTGGCTCCTTGCTTTTGCTGGATTTTTGTACGTTTATTTTCCCATGCTGATTTATCCAAGAACGGATGGGCGTTATGGCTAGTTGATGTAAGGATTGAAAATCGTTAGGATAAAGGTGAGCGGGTATAAATATGATAAGTATTTTTACCGGCCTCTTTAGCAAGATACATTGCCATATCAGCATTTTTAATCAACCTTTCTACGCTATCATCCTGATCTGTGGTTGGGTTGTCGGGATAAAAAATGCCAATATTGCAATCAATTTGAGGGGCTTGATCATTCAGTAATATAGGTTGCGTGACGCTGGCAAAAATTTTGTCAGCAATGACTTTTGCCTCATGCTCTTGGTGTATGGGGGATAAAATAATACCAAACTCGTCATTTTCTAAGCGTGAAACGCTATCGCCTTCACGAATACATTGTTTCAGACGTTGGGCAATGACTTTAAGCACTTCATCGCCCATGTCATAACCAAAATGCTCATTAATCTGTTTGAAATCATCTAAATCCATCAGTAGCAAAGCGATACGCTCTTCTTGGCGATAGGCGCGCGTTAATTTTTCTTTAAATAACACGATATTAGGTAATTCGGTTAAGGTATCGTAATGAGTCAACCAGCGCATCCGCTTATCATCTTCTTTGAGTGTACTGATGTCTGAATACACCGCGACGTAATGCGTGACTTCATTATGCTCACCCCGTACTGCACTCATAGACATCCATGTATAATCAGTGTCTCCATTTTGATTCAAATTCCAAATCTTGCCCTGCCAATGGCCGGTGTCACGCACAACGGAATATAAGTCTTCCAAAAAAGTTTTATCATGGCGTTCTGGTTGTAGCATAAAACGGGGGTTTTTATCTAAAATGTCTTGATAGCTGTAACCTGTCATGAGCAAAAAGGCTTGATTCACATCAACGATATTCCCTTCTGCATTCATAATCATCACCCCATCAGAGGTTGTTTCAAAGACTTTAGTAGTAAGACGTTGCTTCGCCTCCGCCCGTTTGCGTTCTGTAATATCCTCTATCATTTGAATAAAATATTGTGGCCTGCCTTGAGCCTCTTTCACCAGTGAAGTGGTTAAGCGCACCCATAACATGGGGAGATTTTGGTGAAAAACGTATTTTTCCATTTGATAATGGGAACGGGAACCGTTAAGCAGTTGTTCATAAAATTCCTTTTCAACAAGGGTATCAATAGGCAAGAAAAATTTATTAAACAACTTCTTATGCAAATCAGCCTCATCAAGCCCTAGCATTTTTTGCGTCGCATGATTACTGTGAATCAATTGCCCCTCCATATTGACTAAGGCAATACCCATCGCGGCTTGTTCAAAAATGCCACGAAAGCTGGCTTCGCTTTGACGTAAAGCGGCCTCCGCATGTCGGGCACGCAAAATGACTTCCACACGATGGCGCAATACGGCCCAATGAACGGGTTTAGTGACATATTCGACAGCCCCCGATTCAAAAGCTTTATCGACTGATTGTTCATCATCGAGCGAAGTGATCATAATCACGGGCACATCAGCCCCCGATTTTAATTTTTTTAATTCAATGCAAGCCTTAAAACCATCCATAATTGGCATAGCGGCATCCATGAGCACTAAATCAGGTGGATTGCGTTGAAATTCTTCTAATGCTTTCCTACCCTCCGAGGCAATGGCAATACGATATCCTTCTTTTTTCAGAAGGTTTTGCAACATACCACGCATAAAGGGATCATCGTCAACGATGAGTAGCAGGGGAGGTTGTTGGTATTCGGGTAACATAGTTCAATCGTTCAGTTAATAATAAATAAAAAAAGGTTAAGAGAATGAGAAATGAATTTAGGGTAGCTTCCATTCGGTTCACGATTTCACACTAAAGTTTTTGCGCGCAAAAACTTTTGCCTCGCGTCATGACAAGAAGCCAAATCAGCGTTCTATCATATCACCCACATTGCATCAACTACCGAATCAGACAGATTGATTTAAACCGCTCGTGGATAGGAGCCTAGATGTTTGATGAAAGAAGATTGTTTTTCGAGTGCTTTTAGGGATTGAGCAATGGGAGCATCTTCGATATGGCATTCAATATCAACAAAAAAGAGGTATTCCCAAATACCTTTCCGTGAAGGGCGTGATTCAATACGTGTCATGCTGAGATTGTTGTCTGCAAAGGGTTGAAGTAGGTGGTATAAGGCCCCTGATTTGTTAGGAGTGGATAGGAGTAACGAGGTTTTATCATTGCCACTGGGCGAAACCGCTTTTTGTCCAAGCACGGCAAAACGGGTAGTGTTGTTGACATGATCTTCAATGCGTGAGGCGAGTATTTGTAATTGATAAATCTCAGCCGCCGCTTGGCCTGCAATGGCGGCCGCGCCTGATTCATTGCTTGCCAATTGGGCCGCTTCAGCGTTGCTGTTGACGGTAATCTGTTTAATTTTGGGTAAATGGCTGTCCAACCAGCCGCGACATTGGGCGAAGGATTGTTGGTGGGCATAAATTCGCTGAATTGACGTTAATTCCTCAGACTTTGAAAGGAGATGGTGATGAATGGCTAATTCAATCTCACCACAGATTTTTAACGGGGTTTCTATAAAACAATCTAAGGTTTGGTTGACACCGCCTTCTGTGGAGTTTTCGACAGGTACGACACCAAAGTGCGCTGCGCCAGATTCAACTTCACGAAAAACATCATCAATTGTTTGCTGTGGTAGGATATGTGTTGCATGTCCAAAGTGCTTGCACACAGCGGCTTGTGAGTAAGTCCCCTCTGGGCCTAAAAATGCTATCTTGAGGGGTTTTTGCAAGGCTAAACAACCTGACATGATTTCTCGAAAAATCTGTATCAGGGTATCATCTGGCAAAGGCCCTTGATTGCGTTTTTGGACGTTCTGCAATACTTCAGCTTCACGTTCTGGCCTATAAAAAATAGGGTTTTCTTCCTCAGCATATTTAGCCTCTTTCACTTTTTCCGCTAAACGGGCACGTTGGGTTATCAGTTTCTGAATGTCTTGATCTAATTGATCAATCTCAGTACGCAAGTTTTGTAAGTTCTGGGTAGACATGGTGTAAAAAGTAAGGGGTTAGTGTTATCAGTAGGGTGGACATAACTCTTTGTTTTGGTTTACGTTCCAATTTTAGTTTGCAAACAAAATCAAACTAAAGTTGATCTCACTTCGCTCGTTACGGCGTCTGAACGCCAATTGTTAGCGCCAAAAGTTTTGCGCACAAAACTTTTGGCGCTAACCGAAGGTAGGCTACGCTAAAACTTTGAAAAAAATTTTGTGCATTTCAACTTTAGTAGGGAAAATGATATATTTTTCCCTGCTGGGTAACCTCTAAGCTGGCTTTAGAAATCGGTAACAGTTTTAAAAGTTTGTTCAGACTTTCTTGAACATTTTTGATTCTTAAACCAACACGCAGGTATTTTTCATTACTCAATGGACGATAATGTTTTTTATCCTTATGATTTTTTAAATTAGCCGCTTCTTTAAATAAAAAGCTGATTTGTTCTTCTTTATCTACAAAAAGAAGTGTTTCAACAAGGCCATGATAAATGTCTTGCCAATTTTTGACCTCTACTTGTAAACCATTTATTTTTAAATGAATATTCTTTTTAAGGGTTGAATATTGCAGGCAGGATTGCTCAATTTTTTCACCTAGCCATTGCAAAACCTTTGACTCATCCAACGGTTCCATTGTATTTGTAGGGGATTGTGTACGCTGATAAGCGAGCTGTAAAGAAAATATCCGCCTTAACAATGTTTCAAAATGAGATTTCGCTACCTGACGTTCCTCAGACGTTAACTTAAATTCAATCGCAAGCTGTAATCCATATTCATCCTGAGAAAATCCTCGCTGCATAATTTGGCGTAATTTAGATTCGACGTTGATCAACTGAATCGTTTGTTCAACTTGTTGATCCG
The DNA here is from genome assembly GCA_035871815.2 of Candidatus Parabeggiatoa communis. Taxonomy (GTDB): domain Bacteria; phylum Pseudomonadota; class Gammaproteobacteria; order Beggiatoales; family Beggiatoaceae; genus Parabeggiatoa; species Parabeggiatoa communis. The sequence continues at coordinate 1,936 of JAYQWI020001514.1, read as the reverse complement.
CAGTAGACTGTTTCCAGACTTTGGGCGAAAGTAATCGTTCTAGGTAATCAGCCATTTGGATATCCATAATATCAAGCGTAGCCGATAATTTTTCGGATTCAACGCCTTCTAGTTTATTATCAAAAAAAAGCCAATCTATGCCATTAGTGAGTACAGCCCAACGTAAACCCATTGAGTTAACATAGTTCACGGCTTGGGTACGGTTATTGTTGTTAAATTTTTTGCCAAGGGGTTTAACTTCAATAATAAAGCAAGGGTTATCATTAAAAATAATCGTAAAATCCGGTATATAGCCCCCTAAACCCCCACCGCTATTTTGTTCTGCAAACACTTGTAAGGGATTGAAAATGTCATAACCCAGACGGGATAAAATCCGCAAAATAATCGCTTGACGGGTTTGTGCTTCATTCAAACCGGCTTTTTCCCAGCTTGAGAGTTTTGTCACAATGTCAGTTATTGTTTGTTTAAGAGCCATCAATTTTGCATATCATTTTTTTGGGTTGTAACGGCGTTAAAGTATAAGTTATTTTTCTGATGTCATTTTTAAATGCAACCCTATTGAATCATGTCAAATCAATAAATTATAAAAATTTTCTGATTTAAATAAAATGAGGTTATAAGTCAAGTTTCATTTTTCATTTTTCATTCGATCAGATTAAATTTCTGCCTTCACTCCGTTATAACCCGATTTTTTTAAAATCTTTAGATTTTATCCTATATGATATTCATCCAAAAACAAATCAAAAATAGCCTGTTTTGCAATTTATAATTCCCAATTCTAAATTTTTAATTTTTAATAAAAAGCAGCGGGGGCTTATGAATTGGCAGCGAATTATTTGTTGAGGCCGAGTGCGTATAACCTATTTTTACTCACGCCTGTTATTTCATGAGTCAACTTAGCGGCTTGTTTAAGTGGTAAGGCATTGTGTAATAATTGAAAAATGCGTTCCGTTTCGGGATTGAGGGCATGACTATCGGGTTCCGGTGCGCCTTGCACTACGATCACAAATTCACCTTTTTGTCGATCGGCCTGTACAGTTAACTGATTGAATATATGACTTAAAGTATCGCGATAGACGGTTTCAAAGACTTTAGTTAATTCTTTTACTAAAGCGGCCTCCCGCATTTCACCGAATATTTGCACCATGTCATTAAGGCAGTCAATAATACGGTGTGGCGCTTCATAAAAAACCAAAGTTCTTGATTCTGAAGATAAATTTTCTAAGCGTTGCTGACGGGCCACCGTTTTAGCAGGTAAAAATCCTTCAAATACAAAACGAGCAGCATCGAAACCGGCCACAGAAAGAGCAGTGATTAAGGCCGAGGGCCCTGGAATTGGCATGACAATGATTTGCTCAGTATGAGCCATTTGTATTAAATAACGGCCAGGATCGCTAATCAAAGGTGTCCCCGCATCGCTAATCAGCGCAATACTCTTGCCGTCATGCAAACGTTGCAAAAGGGCGCGGGACTGTAGTCGCTCATTGTGTTCATGTAAGGATTGTAAGGGTGTAGTAATATTAAAATGAGTTAACAAATGACGACTATGGCGGGTATCTTCAGCGGCAATAAGCGTGACTTTTTGTAAGATGGCTTGAGCGCGTGGACTCAAATCTTGCAAATTGCCAATAGGCGTTGCAACGACGTAAAGGATACCTTTTTTAATAGACAGAATAGGGCTATCTGGGGATGATGTCACAAAATTTCTCCATTCGTTCGCAAAACCTCTTCCTTCATTCGTTTACAAAACTTAGGGATTCTATAAAAAAATGGGGAAAAAGTTGTATTATATATATAGAAGAATATATTGTTTGAATATAAATTATTAAATCAACTGATGAGTGATAACTGATAACTGATAACTGATAACTGATAACTGATATGGATACGACTTATTCGCACCAAAATACGCTCTTAGTAGTTGATGATAAACATG
>JAYQWI020001513.1:0-4777 GCA_035871815.2 Candidatus Parabeggiatoa communis | reverse complement strand
GAAAACTAAGATAAATAGCCATTTTCATGATGTAGGTACGAAAAAGTATTTTAATCTTTTTAGAAACCCCGTTTTTTGAAAAGGTTTCTTTCCGTATAAAAATATTAAACTATTTCTGTGGAACGACATACTCGAAGAATTTCCACCCGATAAAAGGATAAAATATGAACTTTCCATTTTACACCGAGGAACCCCCAAAAAGGCCTCGCAAAGAACCTGTCGAATTACCCAAGTCGCACAAAAAGACTCAAACGCGCCCTGAAGCCTATTTGCCCGATGCGGGCTTGGTTAAGGCGGTGAATGTCGCATTATTATTGGGGCAACCGCTGTTATTAACCGGGGAACCGGGAACGGGAAAAACGCAATTAGCGTATAGTCTCGCCTATCAACTGGGTTTAGGAAAGTTGCTTAAATTTGAAACCAAATCAACCTCTACCGCCCGTGATTTATTTTATTTCTACGATGCCCTGAGACGGGTTCATGATGCACAGGCAGCTCAATTGGGTGAAAAAGGGACGCAAAAACAGGGTGTCGATTACTTAACCTACAATGCTTTGGGTGAGGCGATTATACGCACGAATCCGCCTGAAACAATGCAAGATTATTTACCAGCCTATTTTGATCACACTGAACCCCGCCGCTCGGTGGTGTTGATTGATGAAATTGATAAAGCACCGCGTGATTTTCCGAATGACATTCTCAACGAAATCGAGAATCTCTATTTTCGTATTCCTGAATTGGGCAATGTGAAAATCGAAGCGACAGAAAATAGTTCACCGATATTGGTACTCACCAGTAATTCAGAAAAGTCATTACCCGAAGCGTTTTTGCGTCGTTGTATTTATTACAATGTTCCTTTTCCAGATAAAACACGTTTGATGCAGATTATCGAAGCCCGTTTAGGCACGTTTAGCAGCAGTGATTTTCTTAACCAAGCCTTGGAGGTATTTTTGCGATTGCGAGAAGGGGGCTTGCGTAAAAAACCGTCGACTGCCGAATTACTCAATTGGTTCATGGTTTTGCGTGATATGTATCCGAATGTCGATAATCCTATTGCAGAGCATCCCGATAGTGTGTCAGATACGCTGAGTAGTTTGGTGAAAATGGCGGAAGATCAAGAAACAGCTCAACGGATTTTAAATTAATGTAGGGGGCCGGTAACGTGTTTTTGTTGCCGGCCCCATTTAATTTAAATTAATGTAGGGTGGGTTTTGTATTTTTGTTGCCTGCCCATTAAAATGTAAGGGGCCGGTAAAGTGTTTTTGTTGCCCACCCTTTAAGTATAAAACCCTTGCATCAATCCGTTCACTCCCCTGATCCGCTGTACTAAGAGCGGGTATAAAAACAACCCATATAATATAACAACATTAAAGCTATGAACACAGACATCCTAACTAAAGAACTCATCAACTTCATAGAAAAATTACGCTTTGCCGGCTATAACATCGGCGAAACACAATACATTGCCGCCCAAGATTTGATCTTGATACTAGCCGCCCAAGGTAAACTGCCCACTGAACAGACTGAACTGCGGCAGTTTTTAGCCCCCATACTGTGCCATTCGCCTAAAGAGCAGGCAGAATTTGAAACGCATTTTAATCAATGGGTGAGGCAATTTTCTCAAACTAAAATCGAAACTGAAAGCGGCCCCCCAAGTGATCTTGAATCTGAATTACGCACTATAAAAAAGGGTAATACTTTATGGAAATGGGTCTTTATCATCTTCGTTATAGTATTCCTTTCAAGTATTCTTGTTTATTGCTCAGATATAGCCATCGCACAACCTATACAGCCAAACAAGGATGAAATAGCCAAACCTATAAAGCCAGACAGTCACGAACTAGTCCAACCTAAATCTATACTACCTTCAACAGAAACAACTTCTGAAAAAAATTATCATACTGTACAGGCTGGAGAAACTTTATATGGTATAGCTAAAAAATATGATCAAAATTATCAAAAAATAGCGGCTTGGAATAATATTGACAATCCTGATTCTATTTCTATAGGACAACGTTTATTAGTTTCTCCTCGTAATGAGAAGTCTTCGGCTGACGAAATACCAAGTGTAAGTTCTTCTTTATTAGTTTCTCCTCCTAATGAGAAGTCTTCGCCAGACGAAATACTAGCTGTAAGTCCTTCTTTATTAGTTTCTCCTCCTAATGAGAAGTCTTCGGCAGACGAAATACAAGCCGTAACGCCTTCTTTATTAGTTTCTCCTTCTAATGAAAAGTCTTCGCCAGACAAAATACTACCTGTAACTCCTTCTTTATGGGATATACTACCCTCATTGCAGGTGTTGTTCACTTTGCTATCGCCACTTTTGGTTTTATTGCTATGGCAATTATGGTGGCGGTATCGGGCACAACTTTTCTTAGCAAGGCAAAGCACAACAACACTGCCTGATATAAGACAATTATTTCTTAAACCCACAGAGGATAAGTTTTTTCAATCGGTGAGTTTGGCACGTACTGCACAACAGTTACGCAAACATATCTCGATGCCAGCCAATGTGCTGGACATCGCTGCCGCCATTGAAAAAACAACCCAATCGGGCGGTTGGTTTACGCCGATCACTGGTACGATTAAAACTCGTCCAGAATATTTAGCTTTGATAGATAGAACGACTTTCAATGATCATCAGACTCAATTCATCAATTCACTGATTAATCAATTAGTTGCGGATGAAGTCTCAGTCACCCGCTATTATTTTGATAGCGTGCCACGCCGTTGCTATCCAGAACAAAGTCAACAGGCACCGCTCACGCTCACAGAATTAGCACAACATTATCCCGAACATCGGTTGCTGGTTTTTTCTGATGGCAATGGACTCATCAATCCTATCACCTGTCAAGTGGTCAATTGGATTGAACAATTTTCGGTATGGACACAACGGGCATTGTTTACCTTAGAAACACCAGAAGAATGGGGATACCGAGAACAGCTATTAGATGAGGCCAATTTCCTGATTTTGCCAGCAAATGAGGCAGGATTCAAAGGACTGGTTGAACGCATTAACACTAGCACTTGGCAACCCTATCCCAGGCCATCCGATTCAGATTCCAATCCCTTTCCTGAATATCTTCAAGAACGTCCCCGTCGTTGGCTAGAACACCATGCGCCGGATACCCCCGTGCTGACAGCATTACTCAAACAGGTACGGAATTTTATAGGAAATGAAGGGTATTCTTGGTTCAGTGCGTGTGCTATTTATCCCGAATTACGTTGGCAATTAACGCTTTATCTAGGCGAACAACTGAAATCCTTGACTGAGGAACGCCTAGCTAAACTAGCGCGTTTGCCTTGGTTTCGCTATGGGTATATGCCAGATTGGTTACGAATGCCGTTGATAAAAGACTTATCTTTGCCCCAAGAGCGTAAAATACGCACCGCATTGTACAACCGATTGCTGGAAACCTCAGATAAACCGTTATCCGATTTTTGTTTGGAGATTGCGAAAACGCAACAAAACACCTTATCTGCTTTCGCACAACGGCTATTGCCAAAGTGGGCTAAACAAGCCCAGAAAAATAGTCCCTTACATGAACATATATTTATGACTTTCATGGGGGACAAATTAGCCGTTAAAATACCAAAAATATTGCGTCATTTATTTGCTCAATCACCTGAACCCACAGTACCACTTTCTGCTTTAAATAGGACTTTCATAGCAGATAAATTAGCCGTTAAAATACCCGAAATACTGCGTAATTTATTTGCTCAATCACCAGAACCCACAGCACTAAAAAAACTTTCTGCTAAATTAGCGGTTAAGATACCCAAAATATGGCGTAATTTATTTGCTCAATCATCTAAACTCTATCCACCAAAAAAACTTTCTGCTTTAAATCCCCTAGGCTATTTATTAGCAGTTAAGATACCCAAGATACTGCGTAATTTATTTACTCAATCATCTAAACCCTATCCACCAAAAAAACTTTCTGCTTTAAATCCCCTAGATTATTTCCGTTTGTTATGGGGGGTTTTGGTCATGCCACAGCAGTTGATAAACTATCGTAAAAAATTTGGTGAAAGGGATGATAGGCGTGTAGGCCAGTGGCTGGTTAGTACCCTAATCTGCTTGCCTTTGTTAATGCCTAGCTTGGCTTTGGGATTAGAATGGCTACCCCATTCAAATAATGCTTGGTCGCCAGAGACTTATTTGTGGACGAGTGTTGAATTAGTAGGGTGTTGGTTATTGCTGGGATACTTGGATGATGAGTGGGTGGGCGGAGTGGCGTTTGTAGTGGCGAGTGGCGTGGCGAGCGATGTGGTGATCGGCGTGCCGAACTTAGGAGTGTTATTAGTGGCGTTCGTCATGGCCTTATTAGTGCCGTTCGGCGTGGCGAGCGGTGTGGCGAGCGAGGTTGTCAGCATCTTTGTGGGCATCGTTGTGGGCGGCATGATGATCGTCGTGACGCTAGGCCTAGCGGGCGGCCTGGCCGTAGTCGTGGTGGTTATCGTGGCGAGCAGTGTGGCGGGCAGCGTGGCGTTCAGCGTGGAAGAAAGTTTACAAACAGGCACCCCCTCTTGGTTAGCTCGCTTCGCTTTCCTACTGCTGATTGCAGCTCACCTCTTTTTGATTGTCTACTGCTTTTTGGGTGGCTGGCGCTTGTTTGTTTAGAGCAAGCTTAGAGCGGGTAGAACTTCGTTACAGCCACCAAAACGGACTAATCAAAAAGTACAACAAAACGTAATGGCGGAACGCCCATCTGAAAAAATCACAACGAATGGCACTTTGGTAGTCTTTTAGAATTTTAAAATCAAAGTACTCGGT
>JAYQWI020001512.1:0-4004 GCA_035871815.2 Candidatus Parabeggiatoa communis | reverse complement strand
AACGACTTTTCTGGCAAGCTGCAAATTCCTCAAAAACTCTATGGACGAGATAATGAAGTCAAAACTTTATTGCAAGCTTTTGAACGCATAGCAAATCCCCCTCAATTTTCCTTTGCCAAAGGGGGAAGTGAAATGATGCTGATCGCGGGTTATTCTGGTGTTGGTAAAACTGCTTTGGTACATGAAGTCCATAAACCGATGACAGAAAAACAGGGCTATTTTGCGGCAGGCAAGTTTGAACAATTTCAAAAAAATATTCCGTATTACGCCATTACCCAAGCTTTTAATGCTTTTTGTGATTATCTGCTCACTGAATCCAGTGAACAACTTGAACAATGGCGGGAAAAAATCCTCAACGCCGTTGGCAACAATGGGCAAGTCTTAATAGATGTGATTCCTCAATTAGAATTAGTGATAGGTTTTCAACCACCGGTTGTTCAAATCGCGCCCACTGAAATGCAAAACCGTTTTAATTTCGTTTTCCAAAAGTGCATTAAAGCGATAAGTCAAGCAGAACATCCCTTTGTATTGTTCATAGATGATTTACAATGGGTAGATTCAGCCTCCTTGAATTTACTACAAATCATTATGACTAATACCGACATACAATATCTGCTTTTCATCGGGGCTTATCGGGACAATGAAGTCAACGCCACACATCCCTTAATGATAACGCTGGCTGATTTGGACAAAAACAATGTAGTCATTCATACAGTGACATTGGACAATTTATCATTTGCCGATGTCAATGCCTTAATTGCTGACAGTTTGCAATGCGATTTAGCAACAGCTCAATCGTTGACGATGGTGGTTTACGAAAAAACGCAAGGTAACGCCTTTTTTACCCATAAATTTATGGAAACCTTGTATCAAGAGGAATTGCTTACTTTTGACCATGCCACACACTGCTGGCAATGGATCATTTCCCAGATTCAAGCCAAAGGCATGACGGATAATGTGGTGGAGTTGATGGTAGGCAGAATCAGAAAACTTCCCGAAGCCACACAAAATTTATTGAAGTTAGCCGCTTGTATCGGTAATCAATTTGACCTATCTACCTTGGGCATTATCTCCCAGAAAAAAAGAGACATAGCATTAGCGGTTTTGTGGGAAGCTATTATTGTTGGATTAGTCAATCCGTTAGATGAGCATTACAAACGAGTAGAGTTAGGCCAAAAAGCAACCTTCCAATTTGTCCATGATCGTGTACAACAAGCGGCGTATAGTTTAATTGAAAAACAAAAACGAGAAGCCACCCATTTAGAAATCGGGCGTTTGCTCAAAGCCAATATCACGCATTTGGACGAAAACCTCTTTGAAGTACTGGATCACCTTAATTTAGGCTTGGCTTTGGTTAATACATCTGCCGAGAAAAAGGAAATCATCGGTTTAAATTTGCAAGCAGGGCAAAAAGCTAAAAATGCAACAGCTTATGCAGCCGCTATTAAATATCTAAATACTGGACTAGCGCATTTACCTGCGAACAGTTGGAAAACTGAGTATAAGCTCATGCTTGATTTTTATACTGAATTAGCAGAAGCCACCTTTCTTAACACAGATTTTGAAAAAGCCGAAAAATTAGCAGACTTGATCATACAACAAGCACAGAAAACGCTTGAAAAGATGAAAGCGTATGAACTAAAATTACAGATTCATGCTCAAAATAAACCCGAAAAAGCAGTGATTGTAGGATTGGAAGCACTACAAATATTGGGAATTTCCATGGCGGAAAATTGGGCGATTAAGCTCCCTGAATTGTCTGAATTAAAGAATTTTCCTCAGATGACAAATCCCCATCAATTGGCTGTAATGAACATTTTGGTTTTAATTGCCCCGCCGATTATCTTTACCAAACCCCAACTTTTTGCGTCGGTTGCTTTAACCATGACCAATCTTTGTATTAATCAGGGTCATTCTGCGCCAGCCACTTATGCGTACAGTCTTTATGGTTGGCTCATTAGTGGCCAAAAAGAGGATAAAGACACAGCTTATCACGCTGGACAAATCGCTTTGCATCTGGTCGAACAATTTCAGGCTAAAGAATTTAAGAGCAAAGTTCACAACTTAATTGCTGTTTTCGTGGCTCATTGGAAAAAACCACTGAGATCGCTATTTGCCTTTGTAGAAGAAGGGATTAAAAGTGGCTTGGAAACGGGTGATATCGAATATGCAAGCTACAACATCAAGGACTTTTGTACTTTCATGTTGTTATCAGGAGAACCCTTGGAAAGCGTCAAAACAGCAACAGAACCTTACAAAGCACTGATGTTTAAGTTGAATAGAGGTTACTCAATTTTCCATTTTTGTATTTGGAGACAACTTCTGTTGAATTTTCAAGGAGAAGCAGCTGATAAAATGTGTTTGGTTGGTGATAGTTTTGATGAAACCGAAAAAATACCTCATTTGCGAAAAATGAATGATAACACAACACTCTTTGTCGTCTATCTTGCTAAAATCATTCTGCGGTATTTTTTTAAAGATTACCAACAATGTGTTGCTGATGCCAAATCAATGACAGCACTTTCTGATTCAGTCATTGGATTCATTTTTGTGTCTCAACATAATTTTTACTATTCTCTTGCGTTGTTAGCACTTTATCCTGACAATAATGACGAGGAACAACAACAGATTCTAAATCAAGTCACTGCCAATCAGGAAAAAATGAAACTCTGGGTTTTTCACGCGCCCATGAATTATCAACACAAATACGACTTAGTCGAAGCTGAAAAAGCACGAGTGTTGGGAGAAAATTGGCAAGCGATTGAGTTATATGAAAAAGCTATTATCGGCGCGAAGGAAAATGAGTACCGCCATGAAGAAGCCTTAGCTTACGAATTAGCGGCTGAGTTTTATCTCGCAAAGAACTTAGGCAAATCTGCCCAAACCTATATTCGTGATGCTCATTACTGCTATCGACAATGGGGCGCAACGGCTAAAGTTAAGGATTTAGAAGCGCGATATCCGCAAATCATCGAATTTATTACCCCTGAAAAAGATCAATCAATGTTAGATGGGACAATGACAGTCGCTCAGATGAAAACCATAATGGCTTCAACAATAGATTCAACTTCTCTTTTACAAACAACCTCAACACTATTAGATTTAGAAAGTGTGATGAAAGCCTCCTACATCTTATCAGGAGAAATTGTGTTGAGTCGGTTGCTAGAAAAAATGATGCATACTGTTATTGAAAATGCGGGAGCTAGTCGTGGTTTGCTCATTCTTGAAAAAGAGGAACAATGGGTGATTGAAGCAGAAGGTACATTCAATATTGATGAAGTCACCATGTTGCAATCCCTTCCCATTGAAGGTTGCTTACCCACTACCATTGTCAATTATGTTGTTAGAAGCGGTAAACCAGTCGTATTAGCCAATGCCATGCGAGAAGGTATTTATACTGAAGACAGCTATATCCACCAACATCAACTCAAATCGGTTTTATGTAGCCCTATTCTTCATCAAGGGCAATTAATTGGCTTGCTTTACTTGGAAAATAATCTCACTGAAAGCGCGTTTACCCCAGCACGACTGAAGATAATTGATATGCTGTCTTCTCAAGCAGCAATTTCTCTTGAAAATGCGTTGTTATATCGCACCTTGGAACAGAAAGTAGAAAAACGCACTGCCCAACTTGCAGGTGCTAACCAAGAAATTACACTTCTCAATGAACGTCTCAAAGAAGAAAATCTGCGTATGGGTGCGGAATTGGACGTTGCCAAGAAATTGCAACAAATGGTACTTCCTAAAGAAGAGGAATTGCAACAGATTGAAGGCTTAGATATTGCCGGCTTTATGGAACCGGCAGATGAAGTAGGCGGTGATTACTACGAAGTACTCTGTCACGATGGACATATCAAGATTGGTATTGGAGATGTCACTGGGCACGGTTTAGAAAGTGGTATTTTGATGCTTGTCGTACAAATAGCCGTGCAAAGTTTGTTGGAGAGTGGGATTAAAGATTCCGAGAATTTTTTAAACATCCTCAATCGCATCATTTATAACAG
>JAYQWI020001511.1:0-4006 GCA_035871815.2 Candidatus Parabeggiatoa communis | reverse complement strand
ACACTCCCTTATTCATCTTACAAAAGGAGTAGTCTCATGATTGATACAGATGGTTATAGAATGAACGTAGGTATTATCCTAACAAATCAGGATGGGCAAGTGTTATGGGCAAAGCGTGTTGGACAAGATGCTTGGCAATTTCCACAAGGTGGTATTAAAGCGACTGAAACCCCAAAACGGGCGTTATTTCGTGAACTACATGAAGAATTAGGTTTAACCACTAAACAAGTCCATGTATTAGGGGCCACACGCGGATGGTTACGTTACCGCTTACCTCATAACTTGATACGTTATCACCAACGACCTTTGTGCATCGGGCAAAAACAAGTCTGGTATATGCTACGTATTTTAGGCCATGACAACAACATTCGCATGAATACAACCGATAATCCAGAATTTGATCAATGGTTATGGGTTGATTACTGGTATCCTTTAACTGAAGTCGTTTATTTCAAAAAGGCCGTATATGAAAATGCGCTTAAAGAACTTCACCCTTTAGTGCAATATCAGCCAGAACCTCAAAAACGTCGTTTAAGTTATAAATTACCCACTCAACGTTTAGGTCTATCTGTTTGAAAGATAAAGGTTATTGATAAAATGGGCAACCACAAGGGATTGCCCCTACATGCCACCTTCATAGTAGGGGCAATTCCTCGTGGTTGCCCCATTGGATTATCTCATTTAATTTCAAAGATTTAATTTATTTCGCAACCGTTCTATAATCCTTGTCATTATTTCATTCTTAATTTCACTAGAGGAACCCAAAATGTTAGTTATACCCGCCATCGATCTAAAAGATGGTCAGTGTGTACGGCTTAGGCAGGGCCGTATGGAAGATGATACGGTATTTTCCAGTGATCCTGTAGCAATGGCAGAACGCTGGATAAAGGCAGGCGCACGTCGTTTACATATTGTCGATTTAAACGGCGCTTTTACTGGTCAACCTGTCAATGCTTCAGTCATACATCAAATTGCTCAAACTTACCCTGATATTCCAATACAAGTGGGTGGGGGTATTCGTGATGAAGATACCATACAGACTTATCTTGATGTTGGGGTAAACTATGTCATTATTGGTACTAAGGCTGTTCAGTCTCCACACTTTATTGCCGATGCCTGCCGAGAATTTCCAGGGCATATTATCGTCGGTTTAGATGCCCGTGATGGGAAACTGGCGACAGAAGGTTGGTCAAAATTATCCCATCACAGCGCCATAGAGATGGCACAACGATTTGAACAAGACGGCGTTGAAGCCATTGTATTTACTGACATCAGTCGTGACGGAATGCTACAAGGCCTCAATATTGACTCAACAGTCACATTAGCGCAATCCATTAAAATTCCAGTGATAGCCGCCGGTGGTATTACCACGATAGATGATATTCAGGGCTTATGTGAAGTCGCCGAACAAGATATTATGGGCGTAATCACAGGCAGAGCGATTTATGAAGGGACATTAGATTTTACCCAAGCTCAAAAATTAGCCGATGGCTTTGTCAGATAAAAAACACGACAGAAAATCAGATACGCTTTCGAGCAAACTTTAGTTTGCTGGAGTGCAAACTTTAGGAATCTGCATGAAATAATTGGGGCAACCCTACGGATTGCCCCTACGAATCATCATGTTACGTAGGGGCAATCCCTTGTGGTTGCCCTAAAGTTGACTAAGTTGTTTCATGCACATTCCTTAGTTTGCTGGTAGCTGCCCACCCTACGATTGATAACTAAAAATGTTAGCAAAACGCATTATTCCCTGTCTTGATGTTGATGCTGGACGAGTCGTTAAAGGCGTTAATTTTGTCAATATCCGCGATGCCGGTGATCCGGTTGAAATTGCAAAGCGTTACGACGATCAAGGCGCAGATGAAGTCACGTTTTTAGACATCACCGCGAGTTCTGATGAACGCGATACCATAGTGCATGTCGTTGAAGAAGTCGCCAGTCAAGTCTTTATTCCCCTAACAGTGGGTGGCGGTATTCGTCAATTATCCGATATTCGGCGTATGCTCAATGCTGGCGCGGATAAAGTAGCGATAAATACAGCCGCCGTTTTCAATCCTGAATTTGTCAAAGAGGCCAGTGAACATTTGGGATCACAATGCATAGTCGTCGCGATTGACGCAAAGCAAGTGAGTCAAGAAGGTGAACCGCTACGTTGGGAAGTTTTTACTCACGGTGGGCGTAAACCAACTGGCATTGACGCAGTAAGCTGGGCCAAAAAAATGACTGAATTTGGAGCGGGTGAAATACTGCTCACCAGTATGGATAGAGATGGCACCCGCAATGGTTTTGATTTAGCTTTGACACGCACCATCAGTGAATCCGTCAGTATTCCCGTGATTGCTTCCGGCGGAGTCGGCACATTAGAACATCTTGCAGAAGGGGTTCATGAAGGTAAAGCAGATGCCGTGCTCGCAGCCAGTATTTTCCATTTTGGAGAATACACTATTGCCCAAGCCAAACAAGTGATGGCGGAGCGAGGAATTGAAGTGCGCTTATAAAAATGAATTGACGACATTTTTAATGTTTCGGGAATAACGAAGGAAAGAATCTAACGGTAACGTCGTTACCCGAAACACTTTGCAATACGGTTTCTGAAAAGTGCAATAGGGCTATTGCGAAATAAGAACATCTGGCCAATTTAATGTTTCTGTATCGACGCTTAACGTTTCCTTATGTTAATTCTCCAAATAGTGAGGAAAGCGAATAGAGGGATTATTCTTTTGGGCAAGTAAGTCTTACCACCTGTTCCAGAGGCCATCTGGCTTTGTCTTGTAAATCAAATAAAATGGGTAAAAAATCACCTTGTTTTGGTAATTTAGCCTCTAATTCTCGTAATAGTGATGTTTTACCAATGCGACGCTGTCCAAAAAGCACGATGGCATTTTGCTGTTTATGGTGTAAAACATTCAAAACCTCTGTTAAAGCTCTTGTTAATTCTCTTTATAGCTTTCAAACACAACAATTTGTTCTATTCAGGCTCATACAGTATTTGTTCAATCTCATTTAAAACTTCATTGATATCGGGAGGCTGTGCCGCTTCAACTTTTTTCCGGTCAGTATGTTTATGGTGAGGATAAGTCGGTATTTTGGGAAAATGGGGCGCATTATCGTATCGAAAAATTAATTCACCATCCGCTTTTTGATAATGATAAGCATAACGTAATTTAACAATTTGGTTGTCACGTAATAATACAACCTCATCAAAGGCTAATAGAGATTTTTCATAAAACCGGAGTCGCCCTTCAATGGAAGCGCGCTGTTTCTGATCATCAAAAACCAAACGTTCAACTTCAATATTTCCAAGAGAAATAATCGTATTATACAAACGATACAAGTAATTTTTTAGCATGAGGAATTTGGGCAATTTGTGATTCAAGTTCGGCTTCTAAGTTTCCCTGCCCATTTAATGAAAGGTAAAGCATATCCCACACATAAAACGGGCATAAAAAACATCACTGGCTTGTGAGCTTGTGATATTATTGTTCAAACGTGATTAATTCAGGCAGTCAGTCTTATTCCGAGAAACAATACCGCTATACGTGCGATACCAGTAATTTTTCAGCATGAGGAATTTTGGCTATTTGTGATTCAAGTTCTTGTTTGGCTTCTAAATAAAGTTCGTAGCGCCCTGCCCATTTGATGAAAGGTAAAGCATCTCCCATTTCACCTCGCATAAAACGGGCATAAAAGACATCACTTGCAAAATGATATTCTTGTTCAAAAGTCACTAATTCACGTAATAACTCTAAAAGATCGTTTACGGTTGACTGACGTTGTTCAGTATCGTCTAGTATTTTTTTGAACTCATTCTGCTTCAATAAATTGTTTTGTGTCAATGTGATTTTGGCCATAAATGATTACCTGTTAAACTCAATCTGATATGAAAGGCTCAAGCATTGCGAAAACGGATTCATCATTCAATCAATGCAATAGATTTCGTAAGCCACCCTGTTTTATTATACTTGTACTTGAAAAAGAAATTAACGACTTGATAGGCTAAACG
>JAYQWI020001510.1:0-1609 GCA_035871815.2 Candidatus Parabeggiatoa communis | reverse complement strand
TTATAGTATTCACCCCGCTTTGCCTTGGTATTTTAAGCAGTTATTTGATAGTTCATTTGAGAAAACCCAAGCGGCAACCAGGGGTTTTGTTGAAGCGATGGGGGAATTGGGGAACTACTATGCAGCACAATATGCTGGTGGCAACCGCGATATCATTGGCATATTGACAGCCGAAGAAGCTAATCTGCTGTATGCTCGCCGTTTGGAACGAACTTATGGATGGTGGCATAGAATCACCAGTACCATGCAGGGTTTACGTGAACTTTACGCTCACACTGGTCGCCGTGCTGAATGGGCCAGTTTGGTAGAAGAGATTGTGCCAGATTTTGTAGATACTGCGACTGATAAACCTCTAGCCGGGCGGGAAGAAAAGTGGAGTTTAGTGACTGAATATCGGGTGCGGTTGGCTGAAGAAAATCGCCAATGGGCTGAAGCTGAACGGTTGCAAAAGGTTTGTGTCGAATGGGATAGACAAAATGCTGCACCATTTTTGGGTAATCCTTCAGTGGGTGAAGGGCGTAATGTGATTCGGACGTTGGCAACTTCTCTACATCAATTAGGACAAATCCAGCGAGAATGTCAGCAAGCCGACTGTGTGAAAACTTATGAAGAATCACTGAACTTAACAGAGCAAATTGGTGATCAAGCAGAAGTGGCTACTTGTGCCTTCAACCTTGGTCATGCCTACATGCAACTTTCCATCCTTCGCAACCTAGAACAAGCCTTACACTGGTATCAACGGAGTTTTGAATTGCGTAGTGAAGATGATCGAGTAGGACGTGGTAGGTCTTTAGCTCAACTCGGCTTAGTCGCTAATGAACGCTTTGAAGAAGCTCGCACAGCTAACCAGTCAAAAGAAATATTATTGCAGCATATCAATGAAGCGGTTAAATATTGTCAGGATGCATTGAAGTTATTACCAAATAATGCGGTGAATGATTTAGCGGTGACTCATAATCAATTTGGGGTTATCTATTATAATGTGGGTGACTTAGAACAAGCTCTGTCTCATTATCGTGAGGCTATTCGCTATTTTGAAATGGCAGGTGATATTTATCATGCTGGTGTAACCCGTTACAATGTTGCCCTTGCCCTACAAGATGCCAACCGCTTTCCCGATGCACTGGAATATGCCCGGGCTGCCCTGCGTAATTTTCAAAGTTTTCCACAAGGGGCGGAGGAATTGATACAGAGGAGGGAGGGGTTGATTGAGAAGATTTTGAACAGGATTTAACGGATTTTAGGATGTTCAGGATTAGTTTGTGGGTGTTAATTCTGTTTATCTTTGAATCCGTGTAATCTTGTTCAAATGTTTTTCTCTTTCGTACAACGGATTAGCGGTATCAACGGATTTTTTAACTTCACTTATTTTTATAATCCGTTAATACCGTCAATCCGGTGTACTAAACCTGATTATCCTTACATCCGTGTAATCCTGTTCAAATTTTATCCTTTATTTATATACAATCCTTGTAGTTATTGTGGGTTTTTTATAGGTTGTT
Organism: Candidatus Parabeggiatoa communis; assembly: GCA_035871815.2. Classification (GTDB taxonomy): domain Bacteria; phylum Pseudomonadota; class Gammaproteobacteria; order Beggiatoales; family Beggiatoaceae; genus Parabeggiatoa; species Parabeggiatoa communis. The sequence goes on along the minus strand of JAYQWI020001510.1, from coordinate 107 downwards.
TGCTTTTCCCACTCAAGTCACAATATTGCGTGTCAAATGTTGACTCAACGCAATTAACAAACGTTGATGACGTTCAGGTGCAATATAACCAATAGTTCCAGCGATAT
>JAYQWI020001509.1:0-8573 GCA_035871815.2 Candidatus Parabeggiatoa communis | reverse complement strand
ATGAACGATGAACAATCACCTAATACTGTCAATTGAAAGTTGTGAATCTTAATCAAGGTAAAAGTACATTGCTAGTATCAAAGTGTTGCATTTGGATTTTTGGCATTTAACAGAAGTGTTAAATTTGGGATGAGGAGTGGGGATGGGGAGTGTGAGGAAGGGAAGGCTATCTATATATAGAGGTTCAGAAAAGGGCGAACACGCAGGTTCGCCCCTACGGGCGTGATGTAGGGGCAATCCCTTGTGGTTGCCCATTCCATCAAACATTAACCGCCCATTCCATCAAACATTAAGCATTAACCATTAATCATTAACCATTAAACCTTGCGCCACAATGTTGTCGTTGACGCAATACCAAAAATATCTTGGCTTGGATAGTCGTCTTGTTGTTTCTTGATATTGTCCAGTTTTTGTAGTCGTTGAAAAAGTGCCCAATGCAAATCCTTGAAAGGGGCACCCTTATCGTGATGAGCGGCTAATGCTGCCACATACTCATTTTGGTGCCCATGAAGCAACTTGAGAAAAAAGTCATGTGAAGTAAACTGCCGATCCATTTTTTGGAGGGTTTCTTCAAAAAAGCTTTCCAACTTGTCAACAACTTCAGAAGCTTGGTTTGCCATCAGAGTTAGTGTCTCCTTAGTAGATTAATGAAAGTGAATAATAGGTTATTGATAATTTATAATTGATAATTGATAAACGGACAGTATTTTGTGCCGGGTGATAGTATGACTTAAACACACCTTGTTGTCATCTTCTTGTTTAATTAATTGAGTACAGCGGATCAGGGGATTGAACTTCTTTCTGCGGTGGCGTATTGAGACTCAAATAGCACAGAAGGGTTCGGTGGAAAGATTTGCGCAATTATTCTCTATAACGATAAATTACCGACACAGAAAGAAGTATTCATTTTTATAATTCGCCTTTGTACTTCATGCAATCGGGAAACGCTATACATAAGTCAAAATGTATTTCACATTTAGCTTCGCTAAATACCGTTTTTGCGCGCAAAAACTTTTGCGTGAAATGGTGGGTAACGTGTTTTTAAAGCCCACCATCTAAACTTAAAATAAGCTATAGCATTTTTCGATTGTGTGAAATTGATTTTTATGATTGATTCGCCACTTCATTCAATCGGAAAACGCTATAATTACGGGGATAAGAGAATTTAACCAGATAACACGGCTTTTAATTCGTTTATCTCTGTAATTTGCTGTACTAGTTAAGAACAAAGGAGCTTACTGTGATGACAACTTTAATGATTGAACTCCCCGACAATTTAGCCCATCAAATCCATAAACGAGGCATTTCTCAACAAAGTTTAAAAGACTTGTTTATTGGAGGATTGGAAGTTTTTCTCCGTAAAGAAGTGAACAGCTCAACACTTCCTATTGATGAAGCTTTGAGCTATCAAAAAGTGGCTAACCATCGTGACGTTTTTGAACCAACTGGGCAGGTTTATTGCTATCCTACTGTATCGGTGCCATTGTCATCCCTAGAAGGCTTAATTGGTATCATGCCCGGTATAAAAGGGGATGCTCTAGCAGATACTGAAGCACTGCTTGATGAGGTTTAATAAAATGAAAAAAGAAATTGCCATTGATTCCTCGTTATTAGTGGGCTTGATATATCCTGATGACAATTGGCATTCACGATCTATAACACTATGGAAGGCCATAAAAACAAGCCGTCATTTGAGTGTTTTTTTTGATTGTGTCGCGGCTGAAGCAACGAGTGCTGCTATACGCCGCTTGCATGAAAAAAAACGTCCCTCATCTGAGATAGAAAATTTATTCAATCAGCTCAATACTTATGTTTCTCCTGATAATATCACTTGGATATTACCAGATGTACCTCGTTTATATCCAGAAACCATTAAACTGATGCAATCTTCAGGGGGCGCACTCAATTTTAATGATGCGCTAATCGCTTTAGCATGTCGGGAACGTTCCATTCCTGCCATTGCCAGTTTTGATACTGATTTTGACCAAATTGAGTGGTTGCATCGTTTAGCAATGCCTGAAGATATGAGTGGCTTATTTGAAAATGAATAAACGCGATATCGGACAAGAAATATTAGACCGTATTCGCGCCATCAAACGTGGGGAAGGCAAATCTTACACGATGGCATTACCAGACACGAAAACGACTCGTGAACAGATGAATTTAAGTCAATCCGCTTTTGCGGCATTATTTGGTGTAAGTACAAGTACCCTGCAAAACTAGGAAGAGGGGCAATATCAACCATCTGGTGCTGCCCAATCATTATTTATTACTGGCTTGCCGCAAAACGCCCTGATGTGTTGTTGGATGTACTTAAAGAGATACCAATCAATATGTCGGTTTAAGCTGAATACTTTGAAACTTCAAAGTGCGAAGCTAATGACGGGCCGATAAACGAATTAAAAGCCCTTCTCAGGTTCAATTCGCTTATCCCCGTCATTAGCGTAGCTTTACTTCGTTGTACTTAGTTGTTAGTTTATTGAATGATTATGCTGCTGTTTAGTATCATAATCAATAAAGGAGAATATTAGTTTGAGTGATTCATCTACTAAAATTGTCACTAATCCCTTGTTGCTTCTAAAAGGAACACATGGAACAACCCTCTCATTTGCTCAAAATATTGTCACTCATCAATTATTCCAAAAGACAATGCCAGAAGAGGGCTATACGGGTAGTGGTGTTTATTTTTGGCGCATATAATGCTTATGCCAAAAATTTGGCAACTTGCTGGTATGATTATCGTGTTCGTAAAGGAGATTTTAAAGAAAATCAAGGTGCCATCATTTATGTCAATATTCGTGTCCTGGAAAATGAATTTTTAGATTTGGAAACGCCATTGATGAAAGAGATTTTTGGTACTTTTGCAATGAAGCTGATCGAGAATGATGACGATGATGTTAAAATCAGAAAGTTGAAAGGGGGTATATACGATTTATTTATTGAAACATTGGAAAAAAAGACTGGCCTAACCTGTAAAGTTTTTCAAGTTCGCATACCACCTCCTAAAAAATGCCAGATTTATTCTAGGACTCAATTGTTTTTAGGTGATCCATTCTGTTATGTAGTACGAGATCAAAGCTGTATTCACATAGAAAAAGTGGAAGAGATAAAACAATGAATGAAACACAATTTGAAGAAGCAATCAAAGCGACAGCAATTGAATTGGGTTCAATGAGTCGCGAAGAACTCCGTCGGGAAGTAGAAAAGCGAGAAAATTGCGACTTTGCTCATATTTTTTCTGAAACGGGTGAAGATGAAGATTTTGGGTATCCCGCCTCAGTTAATCAACCTCATCTCATTTTATCCCTAAGTGAAGACAAATTAGACGAACTGATCAATCAAGCTGTTGCTAAGCAATTAAAACTCTTTTTACCCACTCTGGTTGATAATATTTTATCAAAACTGGAACACGCGAAAATATAAACGAAGCTTTTGCACCCATTATTCCTCAATTTTTGCATTTTCGATGGAAGGTGACTATAAAAATGTCTGAACTTCATGACAAAGGTGAACAGATTTATAAGACGCAAATTTTGCCTCAATTAGCAATAGACAAATTGAAAGGCAAAATTATAGCGATTGAAATTAAATCGGCTGACTATTTTATTGAAGATACCGTATTAAAAGCCGTCATGCTTGGCAGAAAGCGGTATCCACAACAAAAATTTTACTGCAAGCGGATAGGTTGTCGTACCGTTTACTCCTATCCAAGCTATGTGCCGACGCAAGAGACGCAAAGATTTCAATTATTTTGATTGAGAGAAAGCCTCTTTAGCCTCTTTAGCCTCTTTAGCGTTTATATTGATATCAATCGTCAAAACAATGACAATCAAAGTTCAATGATCGGTGAAAATGTAGAGACGCGATCTTGAGACGCGAGGCATCGCGTCTCTACAGTAGAGACGCGATGCTTTTATGGATACTGGCGACTAATTGCTGCAAGGATTGATTCATCAAGAGATTATCCCGATGCAAACGGGCAAAACCCTCGCGCAGCGTTTGACGAGTTTTAGCCAATTCATCTCGTAAGGCCACCATTAACGCATCATGGCTGTTGATGAGTGCTTGGCGAATCTGTTCTAGTTTTTGGATAATGATTTGATGGCGTTCTTCTAAACGAGGGCGTTTCGCGGCCGGCGTATTCCTGTAGAGCTCGCTGCGTAAAAGAGAAAAATACCGTTTAGCCACCCGCCAATGGTATTGGACTAAGCGATGACGTAACGGGATCCGCTTTATTGAGTAAAGCGGCCCAAGCTTGGGTAGCCTTCGAGGCTGCATTATCCGATTGAATTGGAGTGGGTATGCTGGTGAGTACCAGTTCTGCCGCCTGGAGCGGGTAACCTAAAAAGAGGAGAATTAAGATTAATGGACGCATAAATCACTCCTTGGGTTTGGTTGAATGATATAGAAGATATTCAGAATCTTTAAAAATGAATTGGGATATTAGCCACGGAATGACACAGAAAGCACGGAATTTTTCCGTGTTTTTTCCGTGTTTTTCCGTGGCAAAAAAATGATTAAAACCTAATCCAGATTTATGGCATTGCCTATGTCAATTCGGCATGATGATTAATGGCCGGATGTTCGGAGCGAGCCTTTAACACAGCGTAGCTCTACCCACCATTTGCGATTACCCACATACAACTATCACTTTTAATTACACCCCGTTTGTAGGCGCAATCCCTTGTGCTTACCCTTTGTGGTAAAATGCTTGTTTATTTGTGCTTAACATAAGTAAAACTTAAAACGGGCATGAATTATAAGCCTATTACAAACAATTAACAATTAACAATTAATAATTAATAATGCTACTCCAATTTATTGTTGAAAATGTGATGTGCTTTGCCGAAGAAACCTTATTTTCTATGGTAGCCAGTGCTGAGCTTGAACAACATAAAAGTCATTTAATTTCAATGACTCCAAAAACAGATTTACTACGCACCACTGCTTTATACGGTGCTAACGCACACGGAAAAACCAAATGGGTTGATGCCATCAGTTTTGCCAAACAGCTTATTGTTAATGGAGTCAAAGGGACTCAATCCATTCCTGTTGACCCTTTTCGTCTTGATAAACAATTAAAAAATAAACCGAGTCGCTTTGAATTTCTTATTTTTTATCAAAATATTCACTATCATTACGGTTTTATCATCAATGCTCAACGAGTGCTTGAAGAATGGTTATTTGTTACCCCAAAAATAAAAGAAGTGCGTTACTTTGAACGAATCACTTCAGAAAACGGCAAAGTCACCATTGAATTAGGCGGCTCATTAGCGCGTAGAAATTCTAAACAAAGACAATTTCTTGAATTTGTTGCCGAAGGCACACGTCCCAATCAACTCTTTTTAACCGAAGCCTTGGAACGAAATGTGGCCAAATTAAAGCCGCTTTATGAATGGTTTGAAGAAGTCTTAGAAGTGATTCCGGCAACACCGCATTATTTACCCTTGGAAATTAGAGCGAATAAAGAAAAACCGTTTATTACTTTTTTAAGTGATTTTCTCAAACAAGTTGACACGGGCATACAAGCGATTAAAACCGTTGAAGAAGAATTTGACTACGACAAACATTTTCCCGGATTGCCAGAACAAATACGACTAGAAATAGAAAATGACATCAGAAAAGGTGGTACGGTTATTATGTTGAGTGAAGGCAGCTCTTATACATTATGTGCTAACGAATCGGGTGAACCGGTACTCATCCGTTTAGAAACACAGCATTATGGACATGATGGCAGTCTTGTGTCTTTTGACTTTGCTAAAGAATCGGCCGGTACACAAAGATTAACTCATTTATTACCCATATTGGCTGATCTGTTCGTTTCAGAAAAAGTGTATATCATTGATGAACTGGATCGCAGTTTACATGCCTTATTGCCCAAACTGTTTTTAGAAACTTATCTTAAAGGGGTTTCCAAAAAACATCAGAGTCAGTTAATTTTTACCACACACGACACTCATTTATTAGATTTAAACTTATTGCGTCAAGATGAAATCTGGTTTTTAGAAAAAGATGAACACGGAGGCTCACATCTTTATTCGTTAGTGAATTTGAAAATGAATTCAGACTTAAATATTCAAAAAGGTTATCTTCAAGGGCGATTTGGTGGCATTCCCTTTCTGGGTGATCTGGAACAATTAGACGGGTTTAGTCAGGAATAAGATATGGCACTCACGCAGAGAAAAAAACGTCCCCTTGATCGCAGCTTAAAAACTTTAAGAGACACACGCTTATTAATTATTGCGACTGAAGGTAGAATGACGGAAAAACAGTATTTTGCACCGTTTCATAATAGAAGCATCCAAGTTAAAGTGATTCCAACTGGTGAAGATAATAAATCTTCGCCAGAATATGTATTGGAAAGATTAAAGCATTTTCGTCAAGAACATGAATTAGAAATGAATGATGAACTCTGGTTGATGATTGATGTTGATAGATGGCAGACTCAAACACTCAAGAAAGTCACTAAAGAAGCAAAAGACAGTGGTTTTCAATTAGCGATCAGTAATCCTTGTTTTGAAACCTGGTTACTTTGTCATTATATTTTACCCACCCTAAAAACAAGGGCTTGCAAAAAAATCACTGAACAATTGGAAAAGGAATTAAAACGAGTTCATAACAGCGGTTATAACAAAGCCAAATTGAATACTGATTATTTTAAACCTTATGTTGAACAAGCCGTGCAAAATGCAAAACAATTGGATAATAACCCTAATGCCAGATGGCCGTATCAAGTTGGAAGCCATGTTTATAAAGTCGTTGAACAATTAGTGACTATAGATTTTCATATCTGTTAAACCTAAAAATGGCGTAAACCCGTTTTTGCGCGCCAAAACTGAAATAAACGCAAAAGACGCTAAAGGCGCTAAAGGCGCTAAAGAGGCTTAGTAAAATGAGAAATATTGCGTCTCTTGCGCCTCTTGCGTCTCTTGCGTTTTTACATTGATAAATCAAGCTCCAAAAGATAAATGAAATGAGACAAGTCTATAGCATTTTTCGTTTGGGTTGCTTTAAAAGAAACTACTCACAACGCTAATGGCAGTACTCAATTTTCAGCGAAACGGGCTTGTTGTTCCAGATCACGACAGCGTTCACGCGCCCGTTGTTCTTTGGCCTGTGTGATCTGTCCATGAGGGCCTTCTAAATTGCGAAGGGCACTTTCTAAAGCACGGATTTGTCGCTGATAAAGGCGTGATAAGCCGGAATTGAGCGCGTACCTTGTATAACTATTTGATTTAAAATAAAGTTTTTTTTCAACACAGAGTTCACAGAGGGCCACAGAGGTTCACAGAGGAGTAGAGTATTTGACATTAATTGTATGTTAAGGTTTGCCCTTATTTGCCCTCTCTGTGGTACTCTGTGACACTCTGTGTACTCTGTGTTGAAAAAAATCAAGTCTATCCAAAAACGGGTAATCAGGCATAAAAATGATATGATAGGATAATATAAGTCATTGATTTTTGATTTGCAGTATTGAGAGAAAGACGCTATTTTTTGGCTTGGATTTCTCAGTCTCAACTACTGTGTTTACTTATGCTTGGTAAGACACGCTGATAACAATGGTATTTGTTATCCATCATTTGAAACTATCACAAAAAAATGTGGTATTAGTCGTAGTACGGTAATTCGCACCATTAAAAGACTGGTTGAATTTGGTCTTATTAAACGTGAACAACAATATTTCTAATCTCTATACGATTTTAGATTTACATACTCTCCCAAGCGTTTCAGAAGTACCCCTCGTGTCAGAGAGACACTACCCTGGTGTCAGAGAGACACTACCCCTAGTGTCACAGAGACACCTAAAGGAATACCCAATAAGAAGGAAACACATATAAGGACTGACGACAGACAGACTAACACAGAATATAAATGTGGAATAGAAAAAGCGATGCCAGTCAGTAGTCAGTCGCTTTAAATGCTGATAATCAAAGTGATGCCTCGATCACAGCAAACAGGTCTACTGATGACTCATCAATCGCTTTAGATATTTCTAATTTGAATTGGCCAAAGGATTTGAGCCAAAATCAAATCGTCATGAAGGCCTTGGCTAAGTTGCCTGATGATCAAGCGCGTCAAGAAGTACTTGACGTTGTGACTAAGAAGTTAGATAATTATGCACTTCAAAAGCCAGTGTCCTTTTTAAGGAAAGTGGTTGACAATTACCTCATGGGCAATTTTACGCCTCTTGAACAAACTTCAAGAAAAGGGGTCATCTTATAAGGCGATTGATAGGCAGGTTTACGCGCCTAATGAGTGTCCTTATTGTGATGAACAAAATATACTCACTTATGAGGTTATTAGGACTGGTGAGGTGCAGCGTACATCGTGTAGGCATTACCACGACACGCCAGAGATTGGAATGAAACTGGGCTTAAGATACATTTAGCCGCGAATGGGTAACAAATCTCAATTAAGAAGTATTGGTGAGATTTTGGAGTCGTGATTTAAAGTTGCAAGTTCCTCAACAATTAGGTTAAATATGATGTCAAATTCTTATAACTCACTATTGAGCGGGTACCGTTTGAGTTTGGCTATTTGGTTACTTATGGAAATTATCGCTAAGTGGGCCG
>JAYQWI020001508.1:0-1756 GCA_035871815.2 Candidatus Parabeggiatoa communis | reverse complement strand
TTATGGGAGATTCCCCGAAGAACAAACCGAAATTTTGAAAATCATGGCGGATTGTGTGACAGAGCAGGACAAGGTGACATTAGAGATTACACACGGGCTACGCCATTTACCCATGGTGGTTGATCGCAAGGCCATGTAATTGAAAGTTGTAATGACAGTGGAGGTTGCTGGTATTTACTACGGTGCCAAAGACATGCAGCATTTAGAGACAGAAGATGTGGCACCAGCTGTGGACTTAAGTGGGTTGTTGCAAATTGCGGAGTGGGTGAAGGCATTAAATTCCTTTGAGAAGGATAGGGATTATGGCGTTTTTTCTGAGTTGTTGGAGGCAGATGGTTTAACTGAACAGCAAACCAAGCCTCTTAAAGATGCCGCTTTTTTTGAACGCATTTTTAATGTATCTCAAGCTGCTAAAAAATTGACAGCGTTTTCTCAAAACACGCCAGAAGAGTTGCCTGGTATGGGTAGTTTGTTTGGTGACACCTTGAGTAAACATATTGAGTGGCCTACAAAAGCTAACTTATATGATCACCAACGTGAATTGGCTTATTCTTTTTTGGAGAAGAAAGAGTATTGCCGCGCTGCTGTTTTTGCTTTAGAAGCGTTTATCACTCATTTAATGATAAGGCTTGAAAAAAGCCGAGAAGAGATTCGTGATAATCAGGAACGTGCTACGGTAAAAAAGGCATTTTTAAAGCAAAAACTTGGTGACATTGAAAAAGAGAAGAGAGATGATTGTGAACTGCTTAATCAGTTGCGAAACAAGATGGCACATAGCGATGATCAACTGCCTCATCGAGTTAGAAAGATTATGGAATCCCCAAATCCTCAACAGTCACTTGAATTAACATTAAGCAGGTTGTTCAAGACTTTGTTGCCACAGAAAAAATGAGCCCGCGGTAGCTTAATTAATGATTAATCGTAGGGCTATTGCTGTCAATTGATGGTTCGTTCATATTAAGTACAACAAATTACGGGGATAAACGAATTTAGATTAGAGTGCTTGATACCAGGTAATTTGATTTCAACGTTTTAGGCTTAAAGAGTTTGCATTTCGGGTAGAGACGATATATTATGCTGCGCTCTTGGTTTTGCAGATTCGCCCCGTAATGAGCTGTACTAAATAAATGATTGACTGGCTGTTGGGCAATGTAGTCTGAGTACAACGGATTTTGTTGCTAAACGAATTGGAAATCTCGTTGACAGCCTGTCGGGCAATGCCGCCCATTGAAACGATGAAAAAGGTTCTAACTCGCTGATTTGATTGTTGACAGGATGTCGGGCAATCTAACCCATTGAAACGATTTGATGATCAAAGTATAAAAAACAAAACCGTTAATAGGATATCAGGCAATGTAGCCTCGACAGGGATAAACGAATCATTCGCTTCTCTCTGTAAATGATAGAACGCTGATTTAACTGATAATCATGATTTACACTGATTAAGTTTTCGATAAGCACAGAATTATCAGCGTCAATCATGACAATCAGCGTCAATTCCTCCCCGATAATTCCATTCCTTTGTGCCTTGCTGCAAGAGCACTTCTATCGCTTTTCCCAAAATTGATGAATGCCAATGACATGAAGCTTGGTATAATATAATCCTTTTTTATAAACAATCCTTGTAGTTATAGCCTTTCCCGATTGAATAAAGTACATTTATATTTAAATTCGCCGCTGCAAAATAAATTTTGCACTCCAAGAGCAAAGATGCAAAATAAATTTTGCACTCCAAGAGCAAAGCTGCAAAATAAAT
>JAYQWI020001507.1:0-5211 GCA_035871815.2 Candidatus Parabeggiatoa communis | reverse complement strand
GCATGGGTTGATCGTTCAAGCCTTCGCAAACAGCGTATCGCGTTAAACTATGCTCGTAGAAGCGATAAAAGCGTGATCAATCAACTGGCTTCGTTTCTGAAAGAGGAAGGTTATACGGTTGATAAAATAGGTCGGGTTTCGATGAAGATTTATAAATCCCAGTGGGATATCCGTTACTACTATGATAGAGAAGCTGCGAATCTGTTAAAAACACATACTCAGGTATTTCTGGAAAATATTGGGAGGGAGAGTACACCCATTCAGGTGAGAGATTTCAGTTTTATGCTAAAAGGCCCGCAGAAGATCAGAAAAGGCAGAATCGAACTTTGGATACTCAATCCGTAGTGGGTAGTGAGACAGTGAAGTGATAGAAGGCAGATGACGCTGATTTTTAATCTGATTTTTTTTTGTTAATCTGTGTCAATCAATTTAATCATGAGAATCAGCGTTCTATCCACTTTTAAAACAGTTTTATCGCTTAGTACCTATACCATTAACCCTAAATTTATGAAATTAAAGTCTATCACCATTGAAAATTTCCGTGCTATTGAGCATATCCATTTGCCATTGCATCAACAATTAACCGTGCTAGTGGGAGAGAATGGAACGGGCAAAACGAGTATTCTGGATGCCATTAGCCTGGTTTTAGGAGAAATTCCCCACCATTTTCAAGTTCAGAAACAACGCTTTTTTGATGACAATGACATTCGACAATATTTAAAGCCAAATAAGTCAAAAAATCCTCTTGAATACGCGCCTTATGTGCGAGTTCAACTTGAAAACAGGGCAGGTTTAACTTGGCACTATGAATCACAAACAAAACAATTAAAAGATTGGAAAAGCGATCTAAACTTGAACGGTTTAAATGACTTGCACAAGCATTTAGACAAAATCATTTCTGATTTAAATGACTCTCAAATCGTTGAACTACCTGTGCTGGCATACTATGGTATGAATCGTGACACCTTAATCATACCCAAAAATGAACCATTCTATCGAGAATTTGATCGTTTTGAAGCTTTGAAAAACGCACTTAACGTCACGCCAGATTTTGGGACTGTGTTTGAATGGTTTTTTGCACAAGAAAATCTGGAACATAGAGAAAAGTTTGAGCGTCAAGATTTGGATTATCAACTCACGCTTTTAAAGGCGGTAAGACACGCTATTTGTCGTATGATTCCAGGAGCGAGTCATCCACGTACTCAAATGCAACCTTTACGTTTTGTAGTTGATTTAGAAATTGAAGGGGCAAAAAAGGACATTTTATCGCTAGAACAACTCAGTGGTGGTTATCGCGTCATGCTATCTTTAGTGATGGATTTAGCACGTCGTATGGCTTTGGCAAATGAACACCATTCAGAACACGCCATTGAATCAGAAGCCATTGTATTAATTGATGAAATTGACTTGCACTTGCATCCAAAATGGCAACAACGTGTGCTGGTTGATTTGATGAAGACTTTTCCAAACACACAATTTATTGTCACGACTCACAGCGCGCCGGTACTCACCACCGTCAAGTCAGAAAACATTGTTGTTTTGTATTACAAATCGGGAAAACTCATTGCCAGTTCACCCACCTCAAATACTTACGGTGCCCAAGCTGGACGAGTGCTTAATGAAATCATGGGAGTTGAACAACGTCCTCCCGCAGAATTTAATGAATTTACGCACAAGCTTGAACAATATCGTCAGTTCATTCAGCGTGACGAAGGTGAAGGAGAGGAAGCCTTGAAATTGCGCTACCAACTCAATAGGTTATCTGCAAGCGATCCGGAATTGCTGAAAGCTGATATGGAAATTCGACGTCGGCGCGTGCTTAGGAGAAAAGCATGAAAAAAGTCAAGCAACTCCAATGCGCTCCAGTTAGTTTGCAAGACTTTTTGAAAGAATATCCTTATGAAAAACGGAATATAAAAGATTGGAAAGTCTTTGGTAACGAAGGGGGACAAGCTAAGAGTGAACTGATGCAAGCTTTAGATAATGTTCAACAGGGTTTGTGTGCTTATTGTGAGATTGAACTGGTTAAGCAAACGGATAAAGGCCCAATCTATGATCGTCAAATAGAACATTTTCACCCCAAGTCAGATATGCCGAGTACCGTTGATTGGATGTTTGAAATAAGCAATTTATTTGCCGCGTGTCGCGGAGGTTCTCAGAGCCACCTATTTGGTGAAGACTCAACTTTTAAGGATAATGAGCGTTGTTTGGAGCCTTATGAGAAAAATTATAGTTGTGGGGAAGCTAAAAAAGATGACCATTTAGACCATATCATCTTAAAACCAAGCGAATTACCGGATTCGCCATCATTATTTGTGGTTTCAGATGATGGGATTATCGGTGTTGATGAAGAGGCTTGCCGTCAAACGGGGGGTGAGATTATAAAAACTTCGGAAACAATTCAAGAGATAGAATTAAAATAGTTGTGATAATAGTCTCGTAAAATAGAAAGCTTAGGTTGTGATATAAACTGTTCAAAAAATTTATCAATTCCTATTGAGAACACTTGGCTTTTGATTAATTTTTCACCACTATGCTTATGTGCTAGAAATGCGATCACTTTAAAACAGAAATCAGCAAAAAAATGACCATAACAATCGGTTTTTACATCAAACTTTATTTTCGTATCTAAATAAATTTTATCGTTCTTAGAAGAACGTGCCTTTTTGAGTAAGATATGTACTCTCGATCTATCTATATAGGGTTTTGATTTGTTATTATCCGGCTTAATTAATCCTTTGTTTGAAGTACCTCTGGGAAATAAACCCGCTTTTCCTTTATAAATCAAGATAATATCTGCATATACTGGCCATCTAGCATCCCTTAAAAATTGTTGATATATCTCATTAATATCATTTTTAACTTTGACTGTTGTTTGACAAACAGGAATAAAAGCATAAAATACCTCTTCTATAATGTCCGCATCCCAAACATCATTTTCCCAGCTATAACCAAAACTATAAAATATACCGGGTACATTCTTGAGTTTATTATTTAATCTATCATGATCTCTATCCATTACAACATATATATTTTTAACACCTTGTACCACAAACTCAGCAATTTCATTGGCTGTTTTCTTAGAACCAATCGAACGAAATTGATATTTTTTATCGGGTTTATAAAACCTGAATAATTTTTGCCAAAATTGGATATCAAGTGAAGATGATTCAAATTGATCTGCCAAAACCTCTTGCGTAGCATAACTCTTTTTGCCACCTTCCAAAAAAACAATCGCATCGACACCATAAAAATGATGTAGGTTTGATAAACCTGAAGGCGTTCTTGTAAATGCCATAATTAATAAGTTCCTTTTATTCTTTTTTTATGAGTAGAAATGACATCCTTCATCTCAATAATCTTATCGTCAAACTCAGATACTATATCTGGCGAATGAGTGGCAACAATAAGTTGTGCATTTTTATTGAGTTTTCTGAGTGCTTTCAATAAGTTTTCTTGCCAAGAAACATGAAGTGAAAGCTCAGGCTCATCTGCAATAAACATAAGTGTGCGTCCTTCTTGGAGAAGAACTTCAAGAAATTGAATTAATAGCTGTTTCTCACCAGAAGAAAGTTTAACCCACGGAAATTTTTGCCCATCATCAATAGAAAAATAAAGTACACTTGTGCTATTATCATAGTGAAATTTCTTTTGGGGCATGAAATTTGACAACGTATCAAAAAATTTCTGACGTGGTTCAACTATTCTCTTCTTAGCGTCTTCAGATTTTGTTAACAAATTGATAATTTCATTTGTTCTATATAGTAATGGAACCACAAAACTATGTTGTGGTGGTTTTCCATCAGATATTTCTTGAACAGCTTCGGTAAGTTTTTCGATATGTTTTTCAATTTGTTTTGACTTATCCTCAATCCCCAGTTCTTTAAAGGCACGAAGTAACTTATCCTTTTGAGCTTCTAGATCATAATTAGATAGATCCAACTTAGAACTATCAAATTCCTCATTATACAATAGTGAAGCAATTGCTCCTTGTTGAAATTGAGTGGCTCTTTCGTTAAGTTGACTTTCCAATCTCAATTGAGATTTAGAAAAATCCTCAAGCAATTCTTGCAATCGATCATCTACTACATTATAAGAATATCTATGATATTCATGTTCAAAAATATTTGATTGCCGATGCACAGATATAAAAGACACTTTTGCTAATTCATTGAGTACTTCTTTAAGTTTTTGGTAGTCATCTCGTTGAAGATGAGGAAAACGAGAAATAACTGGCATCCTTCTCGGTTCTGAACGTAACTCCACAGGGATTTCATATTTATCTTGACCTACCACATAACGGTAAATACTAAAATATTGTTCCGCCTCTTTTTCTTTCGATATAGTCATTTTGCACTTCGTACTAGCATCCGATGGGTTGATCAAGTTAATTTCAATCTTATTAAATTGAAGGTTATTTAATTGAATCAAATCAGCCGTTAGCGCAGCAGTAATCAAGTTAATTAATGTGGTTTTTCCAGTTCCATTTAAACCAATAAAGATAGTGATATCTGAATGAAGTTCAGTAGTCGCCTTTAAATTTCCCCAAAAACCCTCAATTTCAATATTTTTTATAATCATTCTTTTCATGCAAGCCAAGTTAATTAAAGATATGTTTTCTCGTTCCCATCGTTTCATGCTTGGAATGGTGTACATAAGAAGGCGTTTTATCAGTATGGTGAAAGTCTATGTCAAGGTATACCCTATCTAATATTTAGAGTTTTCTAATATACCTTTCATACTTGAGTAGGCGAGTACAATACACTCATATAAATAATTTTGTCAAGCGTCGAAAATTATTGTGACGCTCTGTTCAAGTTAGCGCTTTCTAATAGACTAATATACTCTTCATACTTTGGCGAGTATTCAAGAGATGCTGAACTTCATTTTGGAATACGGCTAAATTCCTAAGCGACAAGTTAAAAATCCCAAATCGTCGGTATGCATAAATCCATATCCGTAATCAGTGCAAAACGTCATAAAAAAAGCCCTAAGTCAAAAAACGACTTAGGGCTTGATGTTGATATTGGACTAAACAAAAAGGGGCACCGAAGTGCCCCCTATTAGTATGCTAGCGAAAACGAGGATTAAGAGTAAGCGTGTGGGTAGAACATTAGGAAACCGATTGTATATTTCGTGCTTTTACCTACATAGAGTACCTATCTACTTTTAGTCTAGTCGTTTTCGACAGAATTTTGTAGCATAGCATTA
>JAYQWI020001506.1:0-4135 GCA_035871815.2 Candidatus Parabeggiatoa communis | reverse complement strand
CCTGAAAATGGGAATAGATATGGAAATCATCACTCAGGCAACTGGTTTACAAAAAGAAGAAATCAAACAACTAAAAAGATTGTAATAAGAATAAGGGCTTGTCGGGGCGAATATATAGCGTTTCCCGATTGAATGAACCGAAGGTCAGCGAAGCTAAGTACAAAAATATTTTTGTTATAAATTTTTATAAGGCCCTTGGAGTGCAAAATTTATTTTGCATTCGGCCCTTGGAGTGCAAAATTTATTTTGCATTCGGCCCTTGGAGTGCAAAATTTATTTTGCTTTGGCCCGATTGGAGTGCAAAATTTATTTTGCTGTTATTTGTTTTCAAACTACTGAGTATAGAAAAATCAATGGTTTAAAAAGTTATCAGCATCGAGTCTATTTTTAGAGGGAAAACTAGGATGGTGGGAAAGCGGACGCTATAATTCAGAGGCAATATTCAGTGCCGACAGCGATCCCACCCTACGAGTTTTTCAAACTTCATGTTTTTGTTTTTACATGCAAAAACGTGAAATACATTTTTAGGTCATTATCAATCTATGTAGACACGATTGGAGTGCCTGTTATTTTGCAATTGCGAAGGCATTTCTCATTAAATAACTTAAATATTAAGGAGTTATAACTATAACCCTTTTTGGAGTCAGATAACTCAAATGCAAAAAACGATTCTTTTTTTAGCGGCTAATCCTAAAAATACATCGAAATTAGATTTAAAAAAGGAAGTTGCTGAAATTCAAAAGGCATTACAGCGTTTACAACGCGATGAACAATTTGTGTTTAAACAGCAATGGGCGACGACATTAGAGGCAGTACGCCATGCCCTATTAGATCATAAACCGCATATTGTCCATTTTTCGGGACATGGTGTGGGGCAAGCGGGCATTGTGTTGGAAAATAAAATGGGAGACAGTCAATCAGTCAGCGGTGAAACGTTGGCTCATTTTTTTGAGCCGTTTGCAGATAAGATTGAGTGTGTCATTTTGAATGCCTGTTTTAGTGCTTTGCAAGCCACTGACATTGTGAAATATGTCAATTTTGTGATTGGCATGAATCAGCCTATTTATGATCAAGCGGCCATTCAGTTTGCTATTGGATTTTATGATGCCTTGGCGGCGGGGGAGTCGATTCCTAACGCTTTTAAATTAGGGCGCACGAGCATTCAAGGCACGATGCAACAGGCTGAGGAGCATTTAAAACCTGTTTTGAAACAACGCTTTGCGAATACCCATTGGTTGATGCCGATACCGAAAAATCATTTGTTTACGGGACGACAAGCGATATTACATCAATTACAAGAAAAGTTGCATTTTCGCCAAGTCGCGGTTTTGAGTGGTTTAGGCGGTATGGGCAAAACGCAAACGGCGGCACATTATGCCCGGTTACATCGTCATGAATATCAGGCTGTGTTCTGGTGTTTAGTGGATACCGAAGCCTCATTAAATTCGGGTTTGGTGGCGATAGCGCATCACTTAGATTTACCCGCAAAAAACGCGGAGAACCAAAAAATCATCATCGCCGCAGTTAAGAATTGGTTAGCAACGCAGACGCATTGGTTGTTGATTCTGGATAATGCGGATGAGGTTAAGATTGTCGGTGAACTGACGGCTTTGGCAAGGGAAGAAAAGCGGCATATTGTGTTGACGAGTCGCGCCCAAATGACGGAACCTTTTGCCCCAGCCTTGTTCATTCCTAAAATGGCACTGGATGATGGGGTCACTTTCCTATTACATCGGGCTTTCGAGCAACCACGTAATCAATATGGGGTAATACAGGATTATCATTGGCGTGATGAAGAAACAGCCGAACAATTGGTTGAAATGCTGGGCGCGTTGCCCTTGGCCTTGGATCAGGCGGGGGCTTATATTCGGGAAACGCAGTGTGGTTTGTCGGGGTATTTGGAACGCTATCAGCGCCACGGCCCTGAGTTGTTACGGGAGCGGGGTAGCTTGTTTAACGAGCATGAACATCCCGCACCCATTGCCGTCACTTGGTTATTGTCGTTTGAAAAAATAAAGACAGCTAATCCAATAGCGATTGAGGTCTTATGTTTGTGTGCGTTTTTGCATCCTGATAATATTCCTGAGGAGGTTTTTCAAGATTTGGTTGTTTTGGAATTAGATCAAGCCTTAAAGCTTATTTTTCAGTATTCTTTTGTCCAGCGTGATCCAAGCTCCAAGATATTGAGAATTCATCGTTTAGTACAAACTATCTTGCGCGATGAAATGGATGAAGCGACACAACGAGATTGGGCAGAGAAAGCGGTGCGGGCAGTGAATAGGGCTTTTCCTGATCCTGATAAATTTTCAAATTGGTCCAGTTGTGAACGTTTATTGCCCAGCGCCCAAACTTGTGCAGGATTATTAATTGAAAAATGGAAACTGGAATATAAAGAAGCTGGACGTTTATTGCCCAGCGCCCAAACTTGTGCTGATTTGATTGAAGAGTGGAAACTGGAATCTGAAGACGCGGGATGTTTATTGCATAAGATGGCTTCTTATTTAAAAAGGACTAAAGCAGACTATGAATCAGCCAAATTGTTGTATGAACGCGCTTTAGCGATTCGTAAGAAAGTCTTTGGTCAAGAACATCCAGACGTAGCTGAAAGCCTTAATGACTTAGCATTATTGTATAAAACCCAAGGAAAATATGATGAAGCAGAGAAGGGCTATAAACGCGCTTTAGCTATTCGTCAAAAAGTTTTGGGTCAAGAATCTCTAGAGGTAGCCGAAAGCCTTCACAACTTAGCATTTTTGTATACAAGACAAGCCGAATATGAAGAAGCTGAGAAGAGCTTTAAACGCTCTTTAGCTATTAAAAAGAAAAGATTGGTTCAAGAACATCCAATGGTAGCAAATACCCTTAGGGGCTTAGCTACATTGTATTATGCCCAAGGGGACTATGAGAAAGCAGAACCGTTATTTGAACGCTCTTTAGCTATTCGTAAGAAAGTCTTTGAGCAAGAAAGTCGAACTGTAGCAATTACCCTTAGCGGCTTAGCTACATTATATTATGCCCAAGGCGAGTATGAGAAATCCAAACCGTTGTTTGAAAAGTCTTTAGCTATTCCTAAGAAACTCTTTGGTCAAGAACATCCAGATGTTGCAGAAAGTCTTAACAACTTAGCACTTTTATCTCAAGCTCAAGGTAACGATGAGAAGGCCAAACAGTGGTTTGAAGAGTCTTTAGCTATTCGTGAGAAAGTCTTTGATCAAGAACATCCAGATGTAGCAGAAAGCCTTAACAACTTGGCACGCTTATATGATGCCCAAGGCGACTATGAGCAAGCCAAGCCATTGTATGAACGTGCTATAAAAATGGCTAAAAAGTTCTTTAAACCCGAACATCCTGAGGTGCGTCTCTATTCAGAAAACTATGCCGGATTGCTTAAGAAAATGAAAAAGCGAAAGATAATCGGGTGGTTGCGGAAATGGTTGTGGTTTGGAAAAGGATGAGACGGATAGGAGGCAGATAGGATTAGCTCTTAGATTCTAATATTAGTACAACGAATGACGTTTAGTACAACGAATTACGGGCCGATAAACGAATTTATTTTTTGGGTGTTTTTGAGTGGAGCAATTGTATCAAAAAGTGATTGTACAGGCTTGAATGAGCTGATTGTACAAACTTACCCCCTATCCGTTTTCTTTAAGTCATTGAAAAGTGAGTACAACTTCGGTGTGCTGAGCTAATTACGGGCAGATAAACTAATAGCTCATTGATATTATTGGGGTTATTCGTTTATCCCCGTAATTCGTTGTACTAAGGGCATGCCAGTATTGGCATCCACGCGACATGTCAAACCAATTCCGGCTCATCAATCACCAATAATGTCGGTAAAATGGGGGCGCATTTCCAAAAAAAGGGTAATTATCAATCGCACCTTCGCAAAATAAATTTTGCACTCCACACCTTCGCAAAATAAATTTTGCACTCCACACCTTCGCAAAATAAATTTTGCACTCCACACCTTCGCCTCTCACTTGACTGATTTTGTCTGAATAAAAAGTTGATAACTGATAACTGATAACTGATAACTGAGTAACTGATTATGCGAAAATTTTCATCTTATGGGCCGGTTGAACCGGAAGTAGATTATTACGTTCCTCGTCAAGAATTGATAGAGGGAGTCATT
>JAYQWI020001505.1:0-4084 GCA_035871815.2 Candidatus Parabeggiatoa communis | reverse complement strand
GGTAGCCTTTGCTAATCAAAAAGCGGATGAATTTCTAAAACATGCCCATAACCAATTTCAATTTTCATATTTCTGGGTTTTGGTCGTCTTTTTAGTCGTCATCATCATGGCGAGATTGATTAAACAAGTCAAAAAGGCATTCCACCAAAGTGAGGAACGCTATCGGGCGATAGTCGAAGGTCAGACAGAATTGGTGTGCCGATTTTTACCCGATACCACCTTAACCTTTGTCAATCCTGCCTATTGTCGCTATTTTGGCGTACAGGAACAGGACATATTAGGGAAGCCATTTTTATCGCTGATTCCTGAAGAAGCGCATCAAGTGAGTTTAGAACTCATACAAGGGCTCCTCAATAATCCACAGCTCATCAGCAAAACGGTTGAGCATCCTGTGCAATCAGATAATGGGGAAATCACTTGGCAACGGTGGACGAATAGCGTTATTTTAGATCGCCATGGCGCGGTTATCGAATTTCAGTCTGTCGGGTTCGATATTACAAAACGCAAACAAATGGAGGAAAAATTAACACAAACCACTGAACAATTGTCCCTGCTATTGGAATATCTACCCATTGTCCCTTACACCTGTGAAGCGGAAGGCTATTTTGCGGCAACGTATATCAATCAGAGTGTCACAGCGATAACAGGTTATGTGCCAGAAGACTTTACGGCGAATCCCTCTTTTTGGGCGGATCATATCCATCCTGAGGATAAGCCCACTGTGTTTGAGAACCTGAACAAGCTTGTTGAGCAAGGCACGCAAGAAATGGAATATCGTTGGCAGGTTGCTGAGGGTGCCTATAAATGGTTTTCAGATATCGCACGTTTAGTGAAAAACTCGGATAACAGCCATTATATCGTGGGCACTTGGCACGATATTACAAAACGCAAACTGATAAAAAAGGCACTTGATGAGAGTAAAAAACGCTATCGTAATATTATTGAAATTGCAAACGAGGGCATTTGGTTCATTGATGCGAACAATATAACGACTTTTGTTAACAATAATCTGGCCAAAATGCTAGGCTACAGCGAAGCTGAAATGCTAGGCAAGTCGCTATTCATGTTCATGGATGATAAGTGGCATCAACAAGCAGAGCAGAATATCAAGCGTCGTCGCCAAGGTATTCCAGAACAACATGAGTTCAAGTTTCGACGCAAAGATGGCACAGCCTTATGGACCATTCTCAATACGCGCCCCCTCTTTGAGAAAACGGGGCAATATACGGGTGCTTTTGCCATGGTAACGGATATTACCAAACGCAAACAAATGGAAGACGCCTTGCGTGAACAACGCGAATTTTTGCGTTTAATCATAGATAACATTCCCCAATATATCTTTTGGAAAGATATGAACTGTGTTTACTTGGGATGTAACAACCGTTTTGCCCAATTTGTTAATCTCAAGAATCCTGAAGAGATTGTCGGTAAAACCGATTTTGATTTGCTCTGGCAAGCACAAGCTGAGTCTATCTGTCGTATTGAGCGCCGTCTTATGGAAACGGATACACCTGAATATCATGTGATTAAGCAGAACGCAAATGGCACCATGCGGTGGACAGAAACCAATAAAATGCCCTTGCATGATGTTAACGGCAAAGTCGTCGGCATTTTGGGCACCACGGAGGACATTACAGAGCGCCGGACGGCTGAGGAAAAGCGACACGAGATTGAAGCGAGATTAGCGGAAACTCAACAGATTGCCCGGTTAGGTCATTGGAAATGGGCAATATTGACCGGCATGATGGCATGGTCTGAAGAAGTTTTCAGACATTTTGGGTTACCCTATATCCCTCCCCATGATATTTCGTTTGAAACCTTCATCAAAGCTGTCCATCTTCATGATCGTCGAAACGTGTACCGCTGGATTGATCAAACGCTCTACCAAAACAAAGCTTATGAAATTGAATACCGCATCGTCAGGCCTGATAAAACGATTCGCTATTTGCAATCCTTTGCTAAGACTATCCGAGATTCTGCCGGTAAATTAAGTCATGTACTGGGCACTTCGCAAGATATTACAGAACGCAAGCAAGCCGAATTGGATTTGCAACACAGCCAAAAGGTTTTAGAACAAACCAATGTTGAACTTCAACGCTTTAAAACCACACTGGATATGACATTAGACTGCGTGTTTATGACGAAAGCGAAAAGATACCAGTTTTTTTATGCGAATCAAGGGGCTACCAAGCTATTAGGTTATACTCAAGAAGAACTACAGCAAATGACACTGCTCAACATTGTTGAATTGAACATCGTACACACTCAGTTATTGAAAGAGGCTTTCAATCCGTCACAAGCGGGATTGACCTTTGAAAGCTTATTTCAGCATAAAAATACGAGTTTGATTCCGGTAGAAATTTTCGCACAGTTTATTCAATTAGAGGACAACTCTCGACATTTTCTCATTATAGCGCGTGATATTACGGCACGTCAAAAAGTACAAGTCCAATTGCAACAAGCTAAAGAAGCCGCAGAAAGTGCCAACCGTGCTAAAAGTACCTTTTTGGCTAATATCAGCCATGAAGTACGCACACCTCTGAATGGTATTTTAGGCTATACACAACTTTTGAAACGGGATGACACATTAAGCAGCCAACACAAAGAGGCAATAGACGTTATTCATCGTAGTGGTGAATATTTATTAACCCTGATCAATGATATTTTGGATATTTCAAAAATCGAAGCAAACAGTGTAGAACTTTATCAAACCGATTTCGACTTGAATGACTTTATCAAAAGTGTTGTCGATTTATTTCGGATGCGTAGTCAAGAAAAGGGCATTGACTTTATTTATCAGGCCTTAACGCCGCTGCCACACATTATTTACGCTGATGAAAAAAGATTGCGGCAAATTATTATCAACTTGCTGAGTAATGCGATAAAATTCACCAATGTAGGTGGTGTGACTTTAAAAGTGGGTGTGATAGAATCAGTTGAAGGAGAAAGGGAATCGGTTCAAGGGGAAAGTGAAAAGGCCGCTTTACATCAGACGAGAATTCGTTTTCAAGTGGAAGATACGGGTATTGGGATTGCACAGACAGCACTTTCAAAAATCTTTTTACCCTTTCAACAAGTAGGTGATCAAAAATATCAGTCAGCGGGTACCGGCTTAGGCTTGTCGATTACTCAAAAATTGGTAGACTTAATGGGGGGACAATTACAGGTTGAAAGTACCTTAGAACAAGGTAGCACATTTGGGATAGAACTGGATTTAGCGACAGTCTCATCACCTGAAATGGTAGAGAAACCCTTGCCTAATCAATCACCTAATATTATATTTGAAGGGCCACCCCTGAAAATTTTAGTGGTTGAAGATAACCAAGACAACCGTTTAGTGCTAACCCATTTATTAATCACTTTAGGTTTTGAAGTCAAAGAAGCGAAAAATGGTCAAGACGCTATCAATAAAACACATGAATGGCGGCCTGATTTGATTTTTATGGATCTCGTTATGCCGGTGATAGATGGTTATGAAGCCACCCGCCAAATCAAGCGAATACCAGAACTCCAAAAAACCATCATTGTTGCCGTTTCGGCCAGTGCATTCAAATCTCACCAACAGCAAAGTCAGGAAGCCGGCTGTGATGATTTTATCGCCAAACCGATTCATACAGAAGAATTGTTAAAGTGTTTACAAAGGCATTTCAAATTTAAAGTCATAGAATCAGAAACCAAAACGACGAAAGATACTCTACAAGAATCCGAAGAGGTTTGGCTACAAGAACCGAGTGTTGAGCAAGCGACGACCGTTTTTAATCTCACCTTGCGAGGCGATCTTGACGGTATTCTTGAATACGTCAATAAACTGGAACAAAATGAGCCACAATTAAAGGCCTTTATTGACCAAATTAAGGCATTCGCCAAAGAACTCAAAATTAAACGAATTCGCCAGATTGTTCAACAGTATATGTAGAGACGCATTGAATGCGTCTCTGAATGCGTCTCTAATAAAAACTGATTATAACGGATGAAAGGGGAGGGCGAACACGCAGGTTCGCCCTTCTGGAAATTCTGAACAATAAATGTCCAATTTATTTTGTGACGATTCCTAACGGATAACGGATAACGGATAACGGATAAC
>JAYQWI020001504.1:0-24822 GCA_035871815.2 Candidatus Parabeggiatoa communis | reverse complement strand
AGCGTAAAACTCAATGACAACTTCGAGACTGCCATCCAACGAGTCACAGAAGCTTTACAAAAAGAAAAACTGGGTATTTTGAACGAAATCAATGTGGATGCTGTTTTAAAAAAGAAACTGGATGTTGAAATACCTCACTATCGTATTTTACATGTTTGTGGCCCCTCTTTCGCGCATCGCTTGATTAATCAAGAACCTGATATTGGGGTATTGTTGCCATGCAACGTGCTAGTTCGTGAAGAAACAGATGGCACAACAACCGTGGTTTTCATGGATACGGCAACCGTATTTGGATTGACACAAAATGCTGAAGTCACCCAAATTGCAGAAGAAACCAAAGCGGCGTTAATGCGTGTATGTGATGCTTTGAAATAGGGGAAAATCAATTTGCACAAAGGTCGTAAAAAGGGCAGACACGTAGGTCTGCCCCTACAAGACGTTATCTCGTAAATTTTATGTAGGGGCAAACCTGTGTGTTTGCCCTCTTTTCTGAACATCTCTAGGGGCGATCCTGTGTGTTTGCCCTCTTTTCTGAACAGCTTACTCTAAACGGGTTTGTGATCTCCTATCTTTTATTCACTTTAACTTCAGCTAGACGAAGTATTTCATTTTCCCACATAAAGCCTTTGCGTAATTCGCCTGTTACGATCCCATTTTCTATACCCGGTTGGGAATCCACTTCTACGGCTTGCATACAGTGTGGATCAAGTGCTTTGTTGAGTGCTTCTAGGGGGCGTACTTGATAACGGGCTAGGAGTTGATCGAGTCGTCGAAGTGTCATGGCTTGTCCATCCTGTAGGCCTCTTATCAGACGGATTTCTCGTTTACTAAAGTATATCCCGAAAAATGAGGGAGAGTAGCTTTTTAAGGTGGCGAGTCCAGCTTCTAGGCGATCATATATATCCAAAAAGGCTAACAGGAGGGCGCGTGTGTTTTCGCGGATTTGGCGTTCTTGAGCATTGTGACAATGTTCTAATTCTCGGCTTAATTGATCTGAACTGGATTGTAAGGTGTCGAAGGTTGTTTTAAACAAATCTAAAGCTGATTTGACTTGGCGTGATTCAAGCTTAACTTCGTTGCGTAGTGCGGCGAGTTCCGTGAATAGGGAAAATAAGTCGGTTTGTTGGGTTTCCTCGTTGATTGAGTCGGTGTCCAAGTATGCGCGAAATTGCTCTATCAAGTGTTCTTTGGTATTTTCATCCATAGTGATTATCAGTTATCAGTTATCAGTTATCAATTATCAATTAGGAGTTGTAGGTTGGGCAACGTGTTGCCCACCTCCATCTCGTTATTTGTTATCCGTTATCCGTTATCAACACCTTGATATTATTGATATTTACGGATGTCTAAAGCCAACTGATTATTGAACAAACTATAGTACAATGAGGTGGAAGTTTAACTAAATAGGCAAACTTGAAGTTAAGAATAGAACGCTGATAATGCTGATTGAGCTTTGCCTCTAAAAATGTTAGAAGACTTATGTGTACCTATTTATGCGAAGAGAAGCTGCGGTTTGTTGACTTTCTATTCCATAGTTTATGGGGTTTGATGAAAGGGTAACCGGGGGCAACTATAGTTTGTCAGATAAATCGGTTGTCCTGAGATATCATTAAATATCAAGAATCTCAATGTTTTGATTAGTGATGTGATCATTGATCATTGATAGGGGGTTGGGCAACCACGATGGATTGCCCTTATTGATTTATTTAGGCGGCCTATTGAGGCTTTCTGCTAATGCTTGAGTCAATAATTCTACCGTTGGGCGTTGTGGGGTACCATTTTGCTGTGCGTGTTCCAGTAAGGCGTTGAGGCTTGGTGGTTCGTGGTGAAACAGTTGGTATTTTAAACGCTGTTGTTGGGTTTTAATGGCTTCAAACGCTGCTCGAATTGTTTGGAATTGTTCGGGCGCTCGTTCTGGCGGATATTGCCGTACTTTTTGTAGATAGGCTTTTTTTATCGCCTCATCTGTTGCATTTTCGGGAATGCCTAGTAGATCAAAGGGTGTTTTCATCGTTTTTTAGACTTCTTCCGTGGTAAACGAGGAATGGGCAAATCAAGAAATTCTGGTATCTCTATACCCATTTTTTCTAAGCGATTGAGAATCTTGATGACTTCAGCAGGTGTCATGTTGTCTAAGTCGAGATTTTCAAGGGATTCTAGTTCCTTTTCCATCGCCTCAAAATCATAAAACTCATCATCATCGTCGTCATCTTCGTCAAAAGCATCAATGAAAGGGAAAGGGGTGGGAAACAGGCCGCCTCTCATCTGTGTTAGAAATCCCATAATCATGACGGAAGTCCGTTTATCACCTTGTTGCTCTGCTCTTTCGGCTGCATTTTTAAGACGTTCCATGTCTTGCATCGGCATAAACAAGATATTGCCTTTGCTTTTGCTATAGATTTGATAAAAGACAAAAGGGGGATGTTTGGGCCAACGTTTGAGGGCGATTTCTGCGCATTGTTTCAGGAATTCGTTGTGTTCTATCTTTTTGAAGCATTCGCATAAGCTCACCATTTCGTCTTGAGAAAAATCAAGTTTAAAGGCTTTTTGAAGAGGGGCTTTGATTTTGTCCAGTGCCTTGTTTAGAAATGTGATGCCTTCTTTTTCATAAGCGTTGAGCAAGTGGATCAGTTCTAAGATTTCTTGACGGGTGGCGGGGGCTTTCTCAGAGTCGGGTAGCAAAGACAGAATTTGGGCAGGATCAAGACTCTGACTTTCACTTTCCACGAACACTCTAAATTGTCCAACAATACTGCCGCTTGTGAGTTGTATGCCTTCTTGGATTAATTTGATCGCATTGGGATCGGGACGAATTTTTTTAGTCCGTTTTTCAGTGGTTTGCGCTTTTATTTTGGTTTTCGGTTTCACAAAGCCTTGTTCTTGTAACGCGAGCAAACCTTGCGTGATTTGAATAACACCATTACGTTGCTTGTTTTTTTCCAAAAGCGTTGCTTGCTCTAATTCTTTATGCGCTAAGGCATATTTTCCGGATTTAATGAGTTTACGGGCATGGGAGATATGGGAGGATTGTGCCATTTGCCGCGCTTTGACATTTATCGGATCGACTTTTAACAGGTTTTTGGCAAATCCTGCTGCCTTTTTAAAGGCTTTTTTATTGGTAGCCGCTTCCATGGCGATTAATAAAACATCACTTTCTTTGGGAAACTGCTTTACAGCGGCATCAACCCATTTGTTATACTCTTTTGGTTCGTCGTTGTGTTTATACCATTGAATTAATTTAAGATAACTGCTTTTGTCGTCTGGATCGAGTTCTAGGCTGTGGGCTAGATCGTTTGGCACGTTGTCATCACCAAAAGTTTCACCCCGTTTTTCTGTCAGTTTAACCAGATGACGTAAAATTAAAGCGGCCTTGATGGCGCTATCTTTGGCCGGCAGCTGTGGTTTGATATTATTCACACATAAGCGCCAGTGTTTTTCTGCCTGGTATAAATGCCAATCATCATCTCTATGGGAACGTTCACGGCGTTCATAGCTGAGGGCGGTGATACGGGTTTTTTCAAATGCGGAAAGTGAGCCAAAGGTTTTTTCATAAAGTTTCATACCCGGCAAGTAGCTTGGCAATAAGGCTAGGCAAAATTGACGTGTATAGGTTTCACCAAAAAACGATTGGTGAGCGATAACGGCTTCCATCAGGGCTTTGTGGCTATCTCGTTTTGCCGCTGTTTGTAAGGTAGAAAAGACTTTCAGTTGTTTTTTGTCCCAGCCTTTCAGGTGGGCTATGAGGGTTTGTTCGTTAGAACCGAGTTGATTCAATTGTTCCAGTTGTACTTCACCGGGTTGCCCTGCTAGTCGTATCAATTTTGCAAAATGGGTATACGGTGAGGTTAAGGGCACTTTTTCTAATAATTGATGGGCACCATTTGGCTCAGACTCTATGATAAGTAGAGCCTTGATAATCGTGCGAATATCTCGATAGGGAGAGCGAAACGGAATTTTTTTGAGATAGTCTTCGGTGGCTCGTTCATCGAACTGGGCGTAAGCATCTAATGCGGCTTTAACGAGCGTATAGTGTTTAATTAAAGGGATATCATCGGGAAAAGCGTCTGTGATTTCGTTATTTCCGGCCAGTATTAAGGCACCAAAATGAACCCATAATTGGCGAACCAATTCGTCTGGCAATTCGTCGGCAGATTCGACTAATAAGCGAGCAGCCTTGAGATGGTGGCCGCCCTGTATTAGCCAGTGGAGGTATTGATCAAACTGTTTTTTATCATCGCACAAGTTAGCGCGATTTTCCCATAATACTGCGGCTTCTTTGTACAATCCTTTGTTCGCTAAAGCTTCTGCACGTAACAAATATGATTTTTCCAGTGCCACTTGCCATTCTTCGCGTTGTTCTCTTTTTAAGAGTTGTTTATAAGCTTCAATCGCTTCTTTATAATGAGATTTTGTTAATAAATCAGCGGCTTTAGCTTCTAATGTTTCAATGGGCAGGTTTTGAGGCGTTTTTTTCTTTTTAGGCATTGTTGTGAGGTTAAATGGTTCAGAAAAGGGGTTTTACCCTATTTAATAATTATCAATTATAAATTATAAATTATCAAAAGCGGACAGTAAAAAGAAGTCCGTTTTTTATTGAAACGCTGTATTTCAAATTATTTTATTTTAATTTTGTAGTGATTAACAGGATGTTAGGAAAATTTTAAAAAAGAGAAGGCTTTAGACGGTAGATTTATCAGGATTGAAGCTAATTAAAATATCCAATAATTTATACATCAATTTGGTCACTACAATTTGATTTTAATTTTACGGATTTAATTAATGGTTTTTTTATTATACCCTATTTTTAATAGCAGACTTATAGCCTCGTTTTTGTGAGAAGGCATCTCGTCTTGATGGCGCTTCGAGAGAGGTTATAAATACCTATTTTTTATATAATAATAAGCCTTTAAAAATTTAAACATCGGTTATAATAGCGTTCGCGATTGAAAGTGATTGACTTTTGTAAAGTGATACTGAATGCAAATTCAATTTCACGCTAAATATAAAATGAAAAAATGAACAGTTTGAAGTTATCAGTTATTAAAAACTGGCGATTGATTATGTCAAGCCCAAGAGATTATTCTTCCAAACGATAGAACGCTGAGTCGACTTATTATCACTGATAAACACTGATTTTCCTTTTGAATCTTGTTAAGTATTACAGATAAGCGAGTGCTGGGCAACAATAAAGCCCACTCTACCACTGATAACTGAAATCTGAAAAAAGTGATATATTGTCTTGAAAATCCTTTATTAATCAATGGAAAAGAAAAAATTATCAAATTTATAACGAATTGCTGTTATAATAATTAAGTTGCGCTAGAATTTTGCTGAAATTGTTCTTAACTCATTAGCATATTCATCAAAGGAGCACACACTGCATTTAATTTATTACCCAATATGACACAAAGTTATACCTTTTGGGGAGGTTGACACTCTACTCTTTAAAGGATAACAATAAAAAAAGATAACGGTTTTACCCTTTAAACGGGTAGCTCACTAGACTTGATTCGTCAATTCTCACCTCGGTGAGCATTTCACGGCTTGGCCGACTGTCATTTTTAAGGCTATTCGTAGTGCGTTATAGCACCAAACTGTTGGGACTGCTCAACTAGGATTTGAGTTGTAATTCGTCTTGGTTATCTTTCGTTCGCGAATAACCTAATGGGCAACTTTGTCTCACTTTTTAGGAACAGTTTATAACGCAGATGAGTAAAGTAGGTGTAACTAATGTAGGAAAAGAAGACATGACTGAAGATATAGATGATAAAAGTAAACGCCGATTTTTGATTGCGGCGACGACTGTAGTTGGCGGGGTTGGGGCAGGCTTTGCGTCGGTTCCCTTTGTTTTGTCCATGCGACCAAGTGCTAAAACGCAAGCCGCTGGGGCCCCGGTTGAAGTTGATATCAGTAAAATAGAAGACGGTCAAAAACTGACCATTGAGTGGCGCGGGAAACCCGTTTGGATTGTTAAACGCACCGCCAAAAATTTGGACGATTTGCCCTCTTTAAGCGTCAAATTGAGTGATCCTGATTCCGCTGTCGAGCAGCAACCAAGTTATGCTAAAAATTCAACCCGCTCGATTAAGCCTGAATATCTCGTGGTCATCGGTATTTGTACGCACTTAGGCTGTTCGCCAAGTTATATCAAAGAAGATGATCCCCATGACTTAGGTAACGAGTGGAAGGGCGGCTTTTTCTGTCCGTGCCACGGTTCATTCTTTGACTTAGCAGGGCGTGTCTATCAAGGTGTGCCTGCCCCGACTAATTTGGTCGTCCCCCCTCATGCTTATCTCAGCAATACTCGTATTGTGGTAGGTGTTGATTCTCAAGAAGGAGTGGCCTCATGAATAAAATACTGACTGCCAGTTTGGACTGGGTGGATACACGTTTCCCTTTAAGCAAGATGTGGAACGAACATCTAGCACAATATTATGCCCCGAAGAATTTTAATGTTTGGTATTACTTCGGTTCGTTGGCTTTATTAGTGCTGGTGTTGCAAATTGTTACGGGTATTTTTCTCGCGACTAATTACAAGCCAGATGCGGCTTTAGCGTTTGGCACGGTTGAATACATTATGCGTGATGTCGAGTATGGTTGGCTGATTCGCTATATGCACTCAACTGGAGCATCCTTCTTCTTTATTGTGGTTTACCTACACATGTTTAGAGCCTTGCTCTATGGTTCTTATAGAAAACCGCGAGAACTCTTGTGGATTATCGGGATGTTTATTTACTTATGCTTGATGGCTGAATCCTTTTTAGGCTATTTGTTACCGTGGGGACAAATGTCTTTTTGGGGGGCACAGGTTATCATTTCCTTGTTTGGAGCCATTCCTTGGGTTGGTGAAGACTTGGCTGTGTGGGTACGGGGTGATTATGTGATTGCCGATGCGACGTTAAACCGTTTCTTCGTTTACCATGTGGTTTTAGTACCCATTATTCTGCTTGGTTTAGCGGTGGTACACATCATTGCTTTGCATGAAGTTGGTTCTAACAATCCTGATGGGATTGAAATCAAGAAAAACAAAGATCCTGAAACGGGCATTCCAAGAGATGGTATTCCCTTTCATCCCTATTACACGGTTAAAGATATTGTTGGTGTGGCCGTGTTTCTGATCCTCTTTTCTTGGGTGATCTTCTACGCGCCAGAATTGGGGGGATATTTCATTGAACATAACAACTTTTTCCCCGCTGATCCGATGAAGACTCCGACGCATATTGCGCCACTGTGGTACTTCACCCCGTTTTATGCCATTTTACGTGCGGTACCGGAGAAATTATTGGGTGTGATAGCGATGGGATCGGCTATTTTTGTCTTGTTTCTCCTCCCTTGGTTGGATCGTAGTCCGGTCAAATCCATTCGTTATAAAGGTTGGATTTTTAAACTGGCTTTAGCCTTATTCATCATTAGCTTTTTTGGATTGTGCTACTTGGGTATGGAAGCGCCTACACAAACGAAAACTTGGTTTGCACGGCTGTTTTCTGTGATTTACTTTGGCTTTTTCTTGTTAATGCCTTGGTATTCCAAATGGGATAAGACTAAACCTGTACCAGAGAGGGTGACTGACTGATGAGACGAGTAATTCTAGCTTTAACCTTGTTATTACCCACAATGGCCTTTGCCGCAAGTGGTGGTATTGAATTGCAACATGCAGACAATGACATCTCTGATAAAGCTTCATTGCAAGCGGGTGCCAAGCTGTTTGTCAATTACTGTATGGGTTGTCATTCGGCACAATATGTTCGTTTTTCTCGTATGGGCAAAGACTTGGGCCTGAGTGATGATGAATTGAAAGAAAATCTCATGTTTAGTACCGAAAAAGTCGGTGAAACCATGACGATTGCTATGGCTCCGGATGAAGCCAAAAGATGGTTTGGTGTTACGCCTCCTGATTTGAGTGTGATTGCTCGTGCCCGTGGTGTAGATTGGTTGTATACCTATCTGCTCACTTTTTATTTAGATCCATCGAGGCCGTGGGGTGTCAATAATCTTGTCTTTAAGGATGTGGGTATGCCCCATGTTTTATGGGAACAACAAGGTTGGCAAAAGCCGGTTTATGGGACGGTCACAGATGATGAAGGTAAATCTCATCAAGTGATTAAGTCACTGAAATTGGTAAACCCGGCTGATGAGGCGAAAGCTGATCAGTATAAAAAGGATGTGCGCGATTTAGTCAACTTCCTTGATTACATGGGTGAACCTGCTAAATTAGAAAGAAAAAGCTTAGGTTGGAAGGTAATGTTATTCCTGTTCGTATTCTTGATATTCGCTTATTTACTGAAGAAAGAATATTGGCGAGATATACACTAACCAGCGATATGTTATCAAGTTCCACGCAAAAGTTTTTTTCAAAAACTCTTGCGTGGAAAACAGTTCTCACGGTTCAGTGTTCATCTGGTTTATCTGGTTTATCTGGTTAAGTTGATAAGTTCACAATAAGCTTTTCAGTATTTTAGTTACACTAAATGCTATATGAGGTGAGAAATTTCGGATCAAATCATTCATAGCGTATTTTATTTCTTGCTTTGTGATCGGCTTGCAAAATTTATTGATATTTATTGAGCATTTGACAGGCGAATCGCTTCTTATGTTATTGCGAATCAAAATATAATCAATAAAAAGTTCTATATTTGATAACCGAATAAATTCTATCTTTTAAGGCGCTTTATCGTACAAAAAACAATTAATAACCATTTACTTATGAATATCGGGAGGTTTTATGACCTCTATTCACTTTAAAAAAACTTTACATTTTTAAAAATGCAAAGTAGAATAAACAAAAAACGCTTGAGAGTGGTTAGCCTGAAACGTTAAAAAAAATGAGTTCGAGCTTCGTGAATCCTGATCTTAGGCGAGGGGATAATGAGTTGATTGTTCCCGTGTACAGATTTATTAGATAGCTCTATTTCTATATTTAACTTAACAAAATTTCGATATTAATACGGGTTCTGGAAGCTATTAAAACAGCCTTTCAGCCAACAGCTACAAAAAGTCTAAAAGCACCCTTAAGGGTACTGAACTGAGGCAACTCCCAAATAATAATATTCGAGGTTAAAATGTTTGTTAAAAACCTCGAACCTTCGGTGTGCTACGCTAAACCACTTTGCTAGCCTTCAATTATCAATAATATCAATGGTGGTATATTTTTTGGATTGGCCTGAGTTGTTAGTTAGGGGGATTTATCCTTAGGCTAAATTTTCAAAAAGTGATTTGGAAACCGATTTAGTCTTTAAATCGAATGATTTATAATATAAAACGCTTTGTTATTCATAATGAAGCATTCGTTTAAAATGGTTTGCAAGTGCCTTTTATTCGCTTTAACTTCTGATATAACTATAAAGGGAATTAAGCCTTTTCCCCATCAGACCTAACTTGATAATGATAACTGATAACTGATAACTGATAATTGATAACTGACTGATAACTGACAACAACTGATAACTAACTGAGCCGTGATGACACTTTACTCGGACGGCATTTGTCCTGAAAATCACTGTGTGCGTTTGGTGTTGGCAGAAAAAGGTATTCACTTTGACTTTCAACTGATTGATCCCCAAAATCAACCTGAAGATTTGTTTAAATTAAATCCTTATAACGAAAGGCTTATTTTTATGGATCGTGAGGTTGTTTTGCATGATGCACAAATTATCATCGAATATTTAGACGAGCGCTTCCCCCACCCACCTTTGATGCCAGTCGATCCCGTCTCTCGGGCCCATAATCGCCTCTGCCGTTATCGCATTCAACGTGACTTGTATAACCATGTTGACATATTACAACGAGGCAGCACAAAAAAAACCGCAACTGCCCGACGAAAAATTCGGGAAAATTTAACCTCTTTAGTGCCTGTCTTCATACAAAAACCCTATTTTATGTCAGATGAATACTCACTAATGGATTGTTATCTGATACCTTTATTATGGCGTTTGCCAATATTCGGGATTGAATTACCCAGGCAAGCTAAACCTTTGCATACTTACGCTGATCGTTTATTCAATCGCGAGGCGTTTCAAACCAGCTTGACCAAACTTGAACGGGAGATGCGTGCATGACTTCAATGCGGCCTTATTTATTACGTGCCCTCTATGAGTGGATTGTTGATAACGGTTTGACCCCCTATCTTTTAGTGAATGCGGAATTGGATCAGGTTGAAGTACCTCGCCAATTTGTTGAAAATGGTCAAATTATTTTGAATATTGCCCCGATGGCGGTGCAAGGTTTAACATTAGAGAATGACTGGGTAAGTTTTAGCGCCCGTTTTTCTGGGCGATCATTTTCCGTATTTGTTCCCGTGTTTGCTGTGTTAGCGATTTATGCTAAAGAAAATGGCAAGGGGATGTTTTTTCAGTCTGAAGAAGAACAAGAGACTTCTCCTCCCCCTCCCCCCGAACCTCCCAGAAGACCCCCTCATCGCGGTAAACCGATACTTAAACGGGTGAAATAGTTCTATTCATATAGCCTGGCAACTCCAACATTTCCAAGGAGATGCCAAGCATAATGATAGTCCCTTGCAGACGCTTGTCACCGCGATCATAAAATTCAAATTGGTAAGTTCTTTGTAGACTTAACTTGCCATTTTTTTTGCGTTTTAAGCGCACGCGCACCAAAGCAATTGTATCATCTAACAATTGCAAGTGTAACTGCACACAGACTTCCTTAGCAATTGATTTGGCCATTTCCTGAGAGTGTTGCGTATCAAACCAAAACCATGCGCCAAATCCAAGCAGAGCAAGTAAAAAAATAGATTCCATTATATTCATTTCTTTCATCACATCAAAATGGTCTGTATCACAGATTGTTAGGTAGGTAGTCCCAGGCGATAAGGGACTACCGAAAATCTTCTCAAACTGGGTGCGATTAAAATTAATCGCACCCACTCAAACTAACCTACCTTGAAAACCCTTTAAATCATATTTTTTGTAGGCGTTATTCACAGGGCGCATTCCCAAAAAAAGGGTCATTATTAATCTCAATCAGACCATCGCAAAATAAATTTTGTACTCCAATTGCAAAGAAGCAAAATAAATTTTGAACGAAAATTGCCCCTTAGCGATAAATTTGGCTTTTAAAATCGGGCCTTCAAGATTTATTGATATTGGAGTTCAAGATTTATTTTGGTTAAGTCAGTACAACTCTTAGGAGAGTGATAATGACCCTTTTTTTAGAAATGCGCCCTATTCACATTCACCCCCTTCATGGGGTATCCCGCCATACTTTACCACAGTTCAATTATTCTTATGTTACCCCTTCAGTCTAAAGGGGAAAAGGGGTAATACGCCTGTTCCTTCAATGCTATTAATATAAAATAGGTGATAAATCGCCGACTACGACCAACCTATCGGGAACGAATTTTGCCAAAGAGACTTGACCCCAACGAGACCGCATCCAGAAAGCAATACCTATTTTTATATTATGGGTAAAAATACATTTCTGCATGAATACGATATGGGTTGCAAATTCAACTTTTTCACCCATTGAGTTAAGGCAAGGGGGGATTAAAATAAAAATAACGGTTCATCCTCATTTAGGAAAATTGGTGTAACGGATTTTAAAGGTTAAAATAATGAATTTTTTCAAATTCTCCACACAATCTCTACAATGTCAAACTAAACTAGCCCTATCTATTGCCGCAGCACTGTCTCTGAGTACGCAAGTCTATGCGGAAAATTTTGAGATCACGAAGACAACGGACAATGGCAAAGGCAAAACACCCAATACGTTGAGTTGGGCAATTCAGGAGGCTAATACCCTCGCAGGTGATGACACCATCACTTTCAAAACCCATGTCACGATTGATGGTGTAATGAAAACGCTGATTGACAGTAATATCACATTTATTGGTAATCAAGCGATCATTGATGGGAACAATCAATATCGTCCCTTTTTTGTCAAATCAGGCCGGGTTAAATTTTATAATATGACCATTACCCAAGGCCAAGCAAAAGGGGGAGATAGCAATAAAGGCGGGGGGGGCGCTGGACTCGGTGGTGCCTTATTTATTTATGCGGGTTCTGTTTCAATTGAAAAGGTCACTTTTAGCAATAATCAAGTGATTGGCGGTAAAAGTGGTCTTAATTTTTTAGGTAATGGTGGCGGCGGTATGGGGGGCGATGCCCGTGGCAAAGGGGGCGCTGGTTTATTTGCAGGTAGTGTAGGCCATAACGGGGGGTATGGTGGCAATGGTAACTATGGTCATAATGGCAACCATTTCGGTATCGGCGGCTTTGGTGGCGGTGGTATCGGGGGGTTTGGCGGCGGAGGGGGCGGCTTAAGCCTCACAGGTAGCGCCGGCAACGGCGGTTTTGGTGGCGGTGGTGGCGGTGGCGGCGCTATCGGCGCTATCGGTGGCAATGGCGGCTTTGGTGGCGGCGGTGGCATTGGCGGTGTTGGCGGTGTCGGAAGTAACGGCGGTTTTGGGGGGGGCAACAACAGTGGCAGTGGTGCCGGCTTTGGGGGAGCTATTTTTATTAAGGGGGGTGATTTAACTTTAAAAAATGTTCAATTTGATAAGAATTCCGCTCAAGGCGGTCAAGGTTTTCAACCCGGTGAAGGTAAAGGCGGGGCGATTTTTGTTTGCAAACACGGAAGTGGACGAGGTGAAATCAATCACTCAACGGCTTCCTCATGCGATGCAATGGTAACCGCACAATCTTGTGGCGTGACTTTTGTTCGAGGGCATAGTGCCAATACGGCCTCTACAAGTGATAACAACTATTTTGGCAACCTTGGCCGTGCAACTTCAGCTTGTCCTGCTTCTGAAATCAAGGTAGAAGGCAAAGAGATTGTCATTGCTAACAATGACACCACACCCAGCAGTGAAGATGACACTGATTTTGGCACCGTCAATGTTGGCAGTAGCGTTACCCGTACTTTTACCATCAAAAATACGGGTGAATTGGTTTTAAACTTGACGGGTTCTCCCGAAGTGAGCGTCACGGGCACCGGTTTTTCGATTATCAACCAACCGACTTCACCCGTTGTTACCCTAACTGGTACGAGCACTTTTCAGGTGAAATTTCAGCCAACAGAAAGCAGTGTTGTGAACGGTAGTGTTAGCCTAAACAATGATGATAGCGACGATAACCCCTATCAGTTTAGCGTTAAAGGATCAGGCAATACTGCGCCTATTCTCAATGCGGCCACATTCAGTTTAACTGAAAAGGCTAACAATGGGGACAGTGTCGGAATCGTCACCATAAACGATGCCGAAAACAACTTCAGTTCCACAGGCGGTTATACCCTTCTCGCAGGTAACACGGACAACGTATTTGCTATTAATGACAACGGTGAAATAACAATCGCTAATGCCAGCGCCTTGAAAGGAGGTGACACTTATCAGCTGATTATTCAAGCGACTGATGCTGGCAATCTGACTGACGAAAATACCATTACAGTCAACATCATCGCCCTTAGCCCTCCTGACAACGGTAAGTCTTCGGATAATGAGGAGCGTTCAAACAGGCATGATGACAGCCATTTAGAAAGTGAAAGTGAAAGTGAAAGTGAAAGTCGCTTAAACGGTTTTGAAAACGTCCATAACGAGAACCGTTCCGAAAGTGCTAAACAGTCTGGTACAGAAGACAGTTCAAAGCGCGACGGTAGTTCAAATGATGACAAGCGGTTGAGCGATAACAACCCATTAGAAAGTGAAAATCGCTTAAAGCGTGACGAAAGCGTCAATAGCGAGAACCGTTCCGAAAGTGCTGAATCTTCTGATACCAAAGCCGAAAGTGCTGAACCTTCTGATACCCAAGTAGAAAGTGCTGAACCTTCTGATACCAAAGTAGAAAGTGCTGAACCTTCTGATACCAAAATAGAAAGTGCTGAACCTTCTGATACCAAAGACAGTGCAGAAAGTGTGGAATATGCTCGTACAGAAGACAGGGTTTGTAGTCGTGGTTTTAGCTATTTTATCCCGCTCAAGCAGCTCTTACCAACAAGCAACCCCTACCAACAAAAAGTCTCATCGCCTACAATAAAATGTCATCCTGCCATTCGTTTTTAGGCCGATGCGCCTGATTTAGGCTCAGAGAATGTAGAACACTTCTTAAAAGATAGAACGCCGCTTGTCATGATAAAATGGATTGACACTGAGATCATATCAGCGTTTCACGCTAAAGTTTTTGTGTGCAAAAACTTTTGCGTGGTGTCAGGCCATAATCAGTTAAGTACTGAAGCACAAATAAACAGGTATTTTAGGACAAAGGGCAATGCCCCTGGTTGCTTCTATTAAAATACCTCAAAATTTATGGTTCAGTACTTAAATCAGCGTTCTATCTCCTATCACCAAACTAATCTAATTTTCTATAATATAGAACTCACAAACTATAAAAAGTTTGTGACTCCAAATCAACTTTCATCCCTTATAATCAGACTTAAATCAACGGTATATAGATTTTTATATCAATCATTTCAAAATTAAATTAATATAGCACCTGCCCATTTTTAGCTCCAAATAACGATCATGATGAGGAAAGCGTTTATGAAAATCAAATCTAAAATTCAAAGTTCAAATTTTTACGCACAAAAACATAGAAAACTATTTTGGAGTATTGGGCTTGTTCTATCCGTTTTCTTATGGATAGGCTATAACCAGTATTTTAAAATCCAAGACGCTATACATATTGCTGTTGTCGGCCCCCTATCGGGTGAGGGTGCCCGGTCATGGAAATTAACCCTTCAAGCCATTCAATTGTATTTTGATAGCATCAATCAAAAAGGGGGCATAAACGGGAAAACAATCACGCTTGATGCTTTTGATGATCAGAATGATCCTATTCAAGCCAAGGCCAAAGCACTTGAAATTGTAGAACAAAATGAAGCGGTTGCCGTTATTGGACATCATTATAGTTCATGCTCTATCAGCGGTGGAGAAGTTTATTTAAAATCTGGCATTCCAGCCGTGAGTACCAGTTCTACCAATGTTAAGGTGACAGAAAATAATCCTTGGTACTTTAGAACAATATTTAATGATAATTTACAAGGTCGTTTTTTAGCCCATTATGCTCAAAAAGTATTGGGATATCAGACAGTCAGTATTATTCATAAAGATCGTACTCATGGGAATTATCTGGCTCAGGTTTTTAAAGACACTTCCCAAAAACTCGGTGTTGAGGTGAAATATAATTGGGCCTTTGACGAGAACGAACATAATATTGATCACGTTTTAACGGGTATTGTTGAAAAATTGCAGACAGTTAAAGACAGTGCGGGTCTCATTTTTCTGTCAGCCCATACGACTGAAGGTATTAAACTGGTCAAATTAATCAAGGATGCGGGTATTAATAATCCAATCATGACTTCAGAAGACTTGGCTTCAATCAATTTTCAACAAGGTTTCAATCATTTTCCTAAAGAAAAAATTCGGCCAGGTTATTACACCAATGGACTCTACGTCGCCACCCCTATCATATTTGATACTGCCAATGAAAAAGCGCAGCATTTCAAAAAAATCTACCAAGCCAAATATCAAGAAGAACCAGATGAAGCGACTGCTTTTGCTTATGATGCGGCTATGATGATTGTTGAAGCTATCAAAAACACCTCGGTTAAGGGGCTACCCAAAACGGTTAAGGAAGATAGACAGAAAATTAGAGATTACCTGGCTAAGCTCACAACGATTGATAATGCCGTAGAAGGGGTAAGCGGCTTGAATTATTTCGATCAAGATGGTAATGCCCAAAAACCCATTTCAATTGGTGTCTATAAAAATAGAAATATCATATCGGCATCAACCCAGTTACAAATTGTACGTGATATCAATGACATTGCTAACCTGGAAGCCGCATTAGAGAAAGAGCATCTATTGTTTATTGACGATAAATATCTGTATAAAACAAATGTCGTTTATGTTGGTATAGAACTGAATGAAATCAGTGAGCTTGATACCAAAAATCTCACTTATCTGTTAGATTTTTATTTGTGGTTCCGGTTTCAGGGTGATATTGAAACTCAAAAGATTAATTTTCTCAATGCGGCTGAACCGATTACGCTTGATGAGCCTATTGTTGAGAAAGAAGGGATTCAGACACGCCATTTGTATCGAATCAAAGGTCGTTTTAAAGCGGACTTTGTGTCGAACCATGTTTATTATAAACAACATATTCTTGGGGTGAGTTTCCATCATCCTGATTTAAGCCGAGACAACCTGATTTATGTCACAGATGTCTTAGGTATGGGACTCACCAAAGGAGAATTTTGGATAGACAAAGTGCAAAATGCTCAAGTCTTGAGTCCCGTTTATGATTGGTCTATTACTTATGCCTTGTTTTTTCAAGATATTATT
Organism: Candidatus Parabeggiatoa communis; assembly: GCA_035871815.2. Lineage (GTDB taxonomy): Bacteria > Pseudomonadota > Gammaproteobacteria > Beggiatoales > Beggiatoaceae > Parabeggiatoa > Parabeggiatoa communis. Next base: position 8,534 of record JAYQWI020001504.1, on the reverse strand, counting down.
CAAAAAAGTGCTTTAGGCAGCATTAAATATCTCACGGTAGAAACCGGTACGATAGAATATTCTCGCTTCAATGTCGCCATTCAGATTAATCAGAATGAATTTAGCCTACGAAGACTGATACCGCCTAACTGGGCAAATTATTTACTGCTCTTAACCAGTGTCTTGATTATCTTAATTATATTGTATGAGAAAAAATTTAATGCTTTTGAAAAGATTATTTTGTTTTTTCATGCAATATTAATATTTTTTGTCTTGTTATCAAGTGAAATAATCTTAATAGATAAATTAGTACCAGAAAATAATATCTATTATTTAGAAACGATTATCAAAATATTTGATGTGTTATGGTGGATAACACCGGCCTTTCTTCTGAATCTCTTGACAGAACGTTTTCTATGGCATCCCTTAGAAGAACGGGCAGGGCGCACGATACCTAACGTCGTTCGTCTGTTTCTGTCTTCTATTATCTACTTGTTAGCTTGCTTTGGGATAATTGCTTTTGTCTACGAGCAGCCACTGACCAGTTTATTGGCCACTTCAGGTGTCGTGGCGATGATTATCGGCCTAGCCATTCAGGTGAATATTGCCAATGTTTTTTCTGGCATTGTCATTAACATAGAACGCCCTTTTCGAGTGGATGACTGGGTTAAAATACAAATGGGTAAAGTCATAACAGAAGGGCAGGTGGTCGATATCACCTGGCGAACAACCCGCATTTTAAGCAAAGATGGCTATATCTTGAGTATTCCAAACAGTCTGGCCTCAGAAGCCATTATCCATAACTACAATTATCCAGATGAACCGTGTAAAACGAGCTTAAATGTTCGTATTGATTATGCTCATCCGCCTGATAAAGTTGAAAAAATTCTCCTTGATGCGGTACTCTCTATCTACGGCATTTTAAACGAACCTTACCCCAGTGCCTCTTTTAACGGATTTAGTGATTGGGCGGCTGACTATTCTGTCTCTTTTTACGTGAGCAATTATGCCCTGCAAAGTGATTACAAAAAACAGGTTTTCAAGCGCATTTGGATTCATTTGCAGCGTGCTGGTATTTTACCTGCCGTGCAAAGACAAGAAATACATGCCTTTAAAGGGATTAAAGAAAGAGGTCGAGATGCCGCTATAAAACCGAATACCGTGTTACAGGAAATAGAAGTTTTTCAAGCTTTTTCAGAACCGCATAAAGCTTACCTGAGCAAGATAATGCGCTATCATTGTTTTGCAGCAGGTGAAACCATTGTTCAACAAGGCGAGACAGGCAATTCCTTATTTATTATTGTCGAAGGGGTTGTCAGTATCTATATTGAATTAAAAAATAATGACTCTATGGAAGTCACTCGTTTGGGGGCGGGTAACTTTTTTGGAGAGATCGCCCTTCTAACGGAGCAAGAAAGAACAGCAACCGTGATTGCAATGACAACAACTTACCTGTTTGAAATCGTTCAGACCGATATTCTGCCTTTAATGGAAGAAGAACCTGAAGTCTCCAAACGGATTAGCGAAGTCTTGACTCAGCGCCTGATGAGAAGCGAATATCAATTGAAACGACAACATGATGTTCACACCGAGACAGAAGTTATTTATAAAAGATTACTTCGTGGCATCTGGCATTTTTTTGGATTGGAATAAGTTTCTGTGGAAGTCAGTGAAACGCTGTCAATTTTTAAAAATCTCTTGATAAGCGGATAAGTGCTTTATAATCAAACACTTTGACGGTTATCAATAAACTCGAAAACGCTTTATTGCCACTTATTTATTACCAGATGATAATGTCGGCAAAACATTATGAAAGTTAAGTTATCTAAAATTTTTTTCGTCGTTGTTATCATTTTATTTGTGTTAATTTGGGTTGGTTTAAATTTTTCTTTTAAACAGGAAGCAGAACCGATATATCTTGCTTTTATCGGCCCCCTGTCAGGCGACGGTGCCGCAGCGGGTAAATTGATGACGCAGGGGATTCAATTGTATTTGGATACAGTCAACGAAAGAGGCGGGATCAACGGTAGAAAAATCCTGCTGGATCGTTTTGATGATCAAAATGATAGAACCCAATCAAGACAACAAGCACTAGAGATTGTGAAACAAAATCGGGCCGTTGCTGTCATTGGACATTGGTATAGTTCCGCTTCTATGAGTGGGGGAGAAATCTATAAACAATATCACATTCCGGCCTTAACACCGGGTTCAACCAATATCAATGTCACCCTCAATAATGATTGGTATTTCAGGAATATCTTTACCGCCAAATCCTCTGGAGAATTTTTAGCGCATTATGTCAAAAAAGTATTTAAAGAAGATAGCGTATCCATAATTCACGAAAAAGCCGCTTATGGCGCTTATCTTGCTAAAGTGTTTGAAGAAACTTCTCTTAAATTGGGCAGTCAAATCAAATATAAACGGCGTTTTGACAGTGCAGAACCGAATTTGGATCTGGTACTCACTCGCATTGTTGATGAACTCTCTACTGAAAAAGAGGCAGGTGTTATTTTTCTCGCCGTACAAGCACTTGAAGGCATCAAATTAGTCAAATTAATGAAAGATGCAAAGCTACCCAATCGAATCATAGGCGAAACCAGTTTTTCTGAGCAAACCTTTATACATGGTTTTGAAAAATTTCCAATAGAAAAACATAATCCAGGTTACTACACAAATGGTATTTATGTTGCCACACCCTTACTCTTTGATACAGCCAATGAAGAGGCTCAACGATTTAAGGATGAATATCAAGCGACTTACAACGAAAAACCAGATTGGGCTGCGGCTTATGCCGTGGATTCTGCCAGGGTGCTGGTTGAAGCGATTAAACAGACTGCTATTGCTGGGCAACCAGAGACAATCACCGAAGACAGACAGAAAATACGCGATTATCTGGCTAACCTGAATAACATTGAGAAGGCTATAAAGGGCCTCACTGGATTTAACTATTTTGATGAACAGGGTGATGCACTCAAGCCCATTTCGATTGGTGTTTTCAAAAATGGCAATATTATCTCTGCTGCCACCCAACTTCAAGTCGTGCCTTATATCAATCAACTTTTCAACCTTGAAGCTGAAGTTGATAAAGAACGCATTTTGCTCATTGGCGATAAGTATATGTATAAAACCAATGTCGTTTATGTCGGTTTTGAACTGAATGAAATCACCGATATTGATTTTGCCAAATTAACCTATACCCTGGATTTTTATTTATGGTTTCGATTTCAAGGTGATTTAGAGACTCAAAACATTGAAATTATTAACGCTGTCGAGCCAATTGAGCTAGAACTCCCGAAAATTGAAAAATTAGGTGACAAAACAAGCCATCTCTATCACATCAAAGCGCGTTTGAAGAGTCGCTTTTTTGCTAACTACTACGCTTATAAACAGTATGAACTGGGTGTGAGTTTTCATCACAAAGAATTAACCCGATACAATCTGATTTACGTCACGGATATTTTAGGGATGGGACTCACAGAAGATAAATCGTTGTTGGAAAAAATACAAAAAATGCAAGTTTTAAGCCCCTTTTTTGACTGGAATATCTCAAACTTCTGGTTTTTTCAAGATACGATCCAAAAAAGTCCTTTAGGCAGTCTTCAATACATCAATGTGCCAGGCAGGCAAATTGAATACTCGCGCTTCAATGCGGCAATTAAAATTAAAAATAGTCAATTTACTTTACGGGGTAGACTGCCTTTAAAATTATCAGCCAATTTAGCCTTATGTAGTCTTATGATGCTATTACTATTGAGGTTAGCTGATAAATTTAAACGGTTTTTTAACGCTATCTGGTTTCTTCAAGCCTTTTTTGCGTTTCTCTTCTTGTTGACAAGTGAAGTGGTATTAATTGAGTTGTTAGCTTTTGAAAGCAACACGTCTCATCTCAAATACATTATTATCGTTTTTGACTTACTGTGGTGGGTGACACCGGCCTATCTGGTTAATTTAATTGTTAAACGTTTTTTATGGACACCTTTAGAAGAAAAAACGGGTCAAACCATTCCGAATGTTGTCCGTCTTTTTGTCTCTTTCATGGTTTATTTATTAGCCATTTTTGGCATCATCGCCTTTGTGTACGATCAGGCGCTCACCAGTTTATTGGCCACTTCTGGGGTGGTGGCTATGATTATTGGTTTGGCTATTCAAATTAATATTGCCAACATTTTTTCTGGCATTGTGATTAATGTAGAGCGGCCATTTCGAGTTAATGATGGCATTAAAATACAAATGGGTAAAGTATTCCATGAAGGTAAAGTGGTGGATATTACTTGGCGTACCACCCGACTGCTGACCAAAGATGGCTATATTCTGAGTATTCCTAACAACATGGCTTCTGAAGCGGTGATTCATAATTACAATTACACCGAAGATCTGTGTTTATCCTCGGTTAATATCCGCATTGATTATGCCCATCCGCCGGAACGTGTTGAAAAAATTCTCCTTGACGCCACACTCTCTACAGATGATGTTTTAAGAGAACCAAAGCCTATTTGCAAGTTTAAAGGATTCACAGACTGGGTAGCAGACTATTCCATCTCGTTTTATGTGGATGATTATGGCAAGAAAGCGGCTTGTAATGATGCCGTTTTTAAGCGTGTTTGGGTCCATTTGAACCGTGCGGGTATAGTGCCCCCCATTAAACGGCAAGAAATTCAAAGCTTTCAAGGCATAAAATCCAGAAACTTGGATGAAGCCAGTAAGCCATTGGCTTTATTACATGAAATGGACATTTTTCAACCCTTTTCGGATGAACATAAAGCCTACCTTAACGATCGAATGCGCCGTCATCGGTTTACAGTGTGTGAAACCGTTGTTAAACAAGGAGAAAAAGGTGATTCTTTGTTTATCATTGTCGAAGGGGTAGTCAGTGTTCATCTGGAGTTAGAAAAGAAAAAATCTCTTGAAGTGGCGCGTTTAGGGGCGGGTAACTTTTTTGGTGAAATGGCACTGTTTACCGGTCAAGAGAGAACCGCTACAATTATTACTATGACCGATACCATTCTTTTAGAAATCATTAAAGATGATATTATTCCTTTAATGCAAAAAGAACCTGAAGTCACGCAATTGATCAGTAAAATCTTGACACAGCGCCAAATGAAAACCCAATCTCAACTGGATTTACATGATTCAGAAAAGGATAAAATCTATAAACGGATGCTGCGTGGTGTCGGCAGCTTTTTAGGCCTAAAACATCCTATAAAATAGAGCATTATAAATCGGGTATTGAGTTGGATTGCCCCGATGTTTAAGCCCACAGGGCAATCCGTTGGGTTGCCCTCATCTCATTTATTGATTTTGTTTTGCAGGAACAAGCGCTTGTCGCACAGCCTCTAACAACCCTTGATCACTGGCAGTGGGTGCCACAAAAATTGGCGCTTGCACTCCCTGTTCTTGTGCTGCTGCACGAATACGTTCACTCATCACAACCAATGGCGTATGGTACAACCAAGATTGTCCTGCCAACATAGCCAATAAATGGTGTAATCCTTCCACACTGGTAACAGTGATGATATCAATGCGTACCTCGTTTATCCCTGTTGGCGTAGGCGGTTGTACGCGCCGATAAACATTAATATAATTAACAACAGCGCCGCGTTGCAATAACGTTTTTGCCAGTAATTCACGTCCACCTTCGCCCCGAAAAATAACGATGTTTTTACCCTGCACCGTCTGCATTTCTGGCATATCCAGCATCGCTTCGCTATTAAAAGGCGGTTTAGGACTTAGTGCGCTTAATCCCCAAGTTTTCAACGTATTAGCCGTGCGTTTACCAACAGCAATCAATTGAAGTTGTGGCGGCAAAGGCCCTTGTGCTAACAAAGTCGGCAATGATTTTTCCACAGCGTTAGCACTGATAAAAATAGCGATATCCAACTCATCCAAATGAGTGCTACAATCAAGTAAAGCGGTTTTATCGTCGATTTCGACAATCTCTATCACCGGTAAACGCACCGGCTCGTAACCTTCTGCTGCTATCAATTGACATAACGGTTCAGCTTGATGGGCAGGCCTTGTGACTAACACTTTGATTCCATTTAATTTTGACATTGATTTTTTGAGAATGTAGAGACTTAAATCAAACGGATTGACACTCATCAGCGTGCTATCCAATCAGTACAACCCGTGAGAATCTTGATACCACCGCACGCATTTGGTTAGCTTCATTAAATGATCACGCAAAGCCGCCAAGAACGCCAAGTCAGTTCATCTTAAAACTTTGCGCCTTTGCTCCCAAAGCGTGAGATAAATACAGTTATGATGAGCTGATAAGCTATTTGCTATCCATAATTTTTAATTGATAAAATGTAGGTACTTAATCATAAATACCGATATAATGTCACCTCAAAAATAAAATTGATGTTCCAAAAATAGAGTATAATTAAATCTATTGCCACAAGGCATTCTTCGTCAGCGTGATTGATGACGAGATTTGAAATGGATTTATTAGGAGAATAACATGCTTCAGCAGCAGAAGATTGAGACACAAGTTGACAGTTCAGAATGGCAGACATTAATTGCAAATGTCAATGCCCATTCTCAACAGAGCCAATCAGCGGCGGAACAATTTGCCCAACAATTACACTTGGATCACGATGCTTATGAGAATGGGCAAATCATAACAGATTGTGCTAATTGGGCTCCCCACTTATATACCGTGATCGACAAACAAACGCAATTAGCACACAACATTGCGATGCTATTGTATTCAATTGAGGGTGAAGATGATTTGGTGTCATCATCAGTGATTGAAACCGTTCATCAGAAAACAGTTCGCTACATATTATATCGGCGACTGCTGGTCACTTTACGTCGGGCCTATCGTCAGCAGATCAAACCACCCCCTAAGGTGTTCACACCTTATCAGCAAGCACGCTTAACAGGTGATCGGGCAATGTATTACCAATTACAACAGATTGACGACATGCCAGATGCCATTGTCAATCCCGTGCCCATGCCAGTTGATGTTGCGCCATTACAGGAATTGTTGCCCTTTTTCGATTTTCTGCGGAGCAATCAACCCATTATTGATCGTGAGAATGAGTCACTGAGTTTTATGCGTGGCACCTTCTTTAATGATGGTCGTATGGATTTGTGTAAACAAGTGGTTGGCCCACCCTGGATTACGGACTTAATGGACTCATTAGTCAATAATCAGCATATCAAACATTTCTTACTCGGCAATAATATTGTTGATCTTGCGGGCGCAAAAGCCATTGCTGATTTTATCAGTCATCCCCATCAGAGCCAAATTGAAACCTGGTATTTAGCCGGCAATCGTATTGATGCACAGGGTATTGAACTGATCTCCAAAGCCCTGCAAAACGAGCAGCACTGCAAAGCCTTATGGTTAAAACGCAACCCAATCAAAGCGAAGGGGGCTAAGCATCTGGGAGAATTATTGGCACAGAATCAGAGTTTAGAAATACTCGATTTGCATAATACAGGGCTTCTTGATGACGGTATCGCTTATTTGTTTGACGGATTAAAAGATAACCGTTCCCTAGACTTGTTATATATTAATGCGAATGGTATTTCAAGTCGTGGTGCCCAGTCGATTGCCGATTATTTTTCTCATTTAGCCAAACTAAATGAACCGGGTATTTCTTCCTTATTCTGTGGGATTAATCGCTTAGGTGATGAAGGTGTCGCCCTGATTGCAGAAAGTTTGCATGAATACCATCATCTCAAACGTCTCTCATTCGGAGCCAACCGTTTAGGTTATGAAGGGTTGAAAATATTATTAGCGCAACTCGTCAATCATCCCAATTTAATTCATTTGGATGTGGGATTATATAAATCGACCAGTGATCTGCACGAATTACCGAATAATTTCGGTGATGAATCCGTTCCTTTATTGGCCCACTTTATACAAGCGAATAAGAGCGTGCAAATGATGAGTATCAAGGATGCCAATATCAGTTTAGCAGGTATAGAGCAACTGGCAGAGGCCATGCAAACCAACGATCGTTTGCTGTTCTTTGATTATGAACAACTTGGCGTAAAAAAACCCAAGACGCTGATTGAGCGGATTAACAATAAACTGCGTGAAAACATTCGCAATACTTTTGGAGTCGATATGCACACATTTCGGCAAGAGTATTTCCGTTATCTGAAACATACTGATGCCGTGCGTCATATTGACAGCATCTATCGCAATCGAGACAATTGTAGTTGTCAGTTAAAGCATGAGTGAGATGAAAGGGCGCATTTCTAAAAAAAGGGTCATTATCAATCTGCCTCTTTGCTCTTGGAGTGCAAAATTTATTTTGCGTCTTTGCTCTTGGAGTGCAAAATTTATTTTGCGTCTTTGCTCTTGGAGTGCAAAATTTATTTTTCTTCGGTGCTATTGATTAAAGTGTACTCGGCCAAAGTACTCAATCAAAATTGATAATGACCCTTTTTTTGGGAATGCGCCCGAGATGAAATTGGTTTTTCGTAGGATGGGTAGAACGATAGTGAAACCCAGCAAATAGCTTACCCACCCTACTTTTGACTCACTTTCCATAATCCATAATCAGTAGTTCGAAAACAAATAAAAGCAAAATAAATTT
>JAYQWI020001503.1:0-3431 GCA_035871815.2 Candidatus Parabeggiatoa communis | reverse complement strand
ATGAAATTGCTGGCAAAAAATGCCGAGGATCGATATCAATCGGCTTTTGGTGTCAAAGCGGATTTAGAGAGATGCCTTGAAAACCTAGCAGACTTATCCTTTGAACTCGCCCAAAACGATTTTTCGGGAAAATTTGAAATTCCACAAAAACTCTATGGACGCGAACTTGAAATAGAGACTTTATTGGCGGGTTTTGAACGAGCGGCTTCTGGCTTCGCGGAAATCATGCTGGTTGCTGGCTATTCCGGTATTGGTAAATCGGTATTAGTCAAAGAAATTTACAAATCGCTGACTGAAAAACAGGGCTATTTTATTGCCGGTAAATTTGATCAATTTCAGCGCAACATTCCCTATAGTGCAATTGTCAATGCTTTTAAAGAATTAGTCCAACAATTGCTCACCGAAAATGAAGAACAATTGTCGGTTTGGAAAGAAAAACTTAGGAAAGCGTTGGGCCCAAACGGACAAGTGATTATTGATGTGATTCCCGAATTTGAATGGATTATTGGTCAGCAACCGAAAGTCCCAGGGCTTGGCCCAAGCGAGTCTCAAAATCGCTTTAATCTGGTGTTTCAAAATTTTATGCGGGTATTTTGCCAGCCAGAACATCCGTTGGTCATGTTTTTGGATGATTTGCAATGGATCGATTCTGCAACATTGAAATTATTAAAACGGGTCATAACGGATCAGGATAAGATAAATCTATTTTTAATTGGAGCTTATCGGGATAACGAAGTTGAGCCAACGCATCCGTTAATGATCACACTTGACAAACTCCGTCAAAAAGCAGTTTTGATTAACCAAATCACTTTAAAGCCTTTGGCTTTTGAGCATGTCAATCAATTGATTGCTGAGAGTTTGCACCAAGAGTTGGCCACTGTTGGCGCGTTGACAGATTTGGTGATGCGTAAAACCGGTGGCAATCCATTTTTTGTCAATCAATTTCTGCATACCTTGTATGAAGAAAAATTGTTAACGTTCAATACTTTCAAGGTGTTATATACCTCTAAGGTCTCGCAATATGGTTGGCAATGGAATATTGACCAAATCAAAGCGTTGGATATTACCGATAATGTAGTCGATTTAATGATTGGCAAATTAAAAAAATTGCCCGAATCCGCAAGACAAGTTTTGCGTCTAGCAGCGTGTGTGGGTAATCGTTTTGACTTGGATACCTTGTCTGTTATTTATGAAAAATCAAAGGCTGAGACTTTTCAAGATTTAATGCCCATTTTGATGGAAGGATTCATCTTGCCTGCTTCACCACTTGAAATGAGCGGTGATGATCTTCAATCTTCGCTATTGGCAATTTGCCATTTCCGTTTTTTGCATGATCGCGTTCAACAAGCCGCTTATGCGTTAATTGATGATGCTCAGAAAAAAGCGGTGCATTTGCAAATCGGACGTTTACTCTTGCAAAACAGCTCCCAAGCGGAATTAGAAAATCACCTTTTTGATATTGTTGGTCATTTCAATCAAAGCCTGGCATTAATTCATCATCAAGAGGAACGAAACGAAATCGCCCAATTAAATTTGACGGCTGGGCAAAAAGCGAAGATGGCAACGGCTTATCAACCCGCTTTTGATTACTTGCAAACCGCTATTGGGTTATTAAATTCGGATGCTTGGCAACAACACTATGATTTAAGTTTACTAGTACACACTTCAGCGATAGAAACCGCATTTCTCAATACTGATTTTAAACAGATGGAAATCTGGAAAGAGATTGTACTACAACAAGCGAAGACATTGCTTGATAAAGCGAAGGTCTATGACATTGAAATTCAAAGCCTTCTTGCCCAAAATCAGTCGGTGGCCGCAGTTGAAATAGCATTAACTGTTTTAAAACAATTAGATATCCATTTTCCTGACAACCCAACCGATTTTGATATTCAACCGGCTTTGTCAAAAACCCAATCTTATTTAAGTGAAACACCCATTGAGACACTGTATCATTTGCCTTTAATGACAGCACCCGATCAGTTGATTGCTATGCAAATTCTTGGCAAGGTATTACCAGCAGCTTATATAGCAGTGCCACAATTGTATCCGCTAATGACTGCTGAAATGGTTAATTTATCCCTCAAATACGGTAATACGAAAGAATCTACTTATGGCTATACCTGTTATGGGAGCCTGTTATGCAATGTAGTGGGAGATATTGAGAGGGGTTTTCAGTTTGGTAAACTGGGTTTCCGGTTGGTGGAACGACTCTATGCCAAGGAGTTCAAAGCAAAGGTCATAGATGTCTTTGGATTTTTAATACTACCTCAAAAAGAGCATCTGAAAGAAACGCTTAAACTTCACTTGGAACAGTATCTCGGCGGCTTAGAAGTAGGCGATATCCTTTTTGCAAGTTATGGTGTATTTCTGTATTTTCTTCATTCCTTTTTGGTTGGCAAGGAATTGATATCAATCGCGTTGGAAATACCAAGCTATAATCCCAGTCTGGTTAAACTGAAGCAAGAAGTCGTTTTAAATGGGAATAAATTATGTCAACAAGTGGTCTTAAATTTGATTGGACAACCCCCTGAGACTTCAATCATTTTTCCCCCGTATCATTTAAAAGGTAGGGTGTATGATGAGGATAAAGTGTTACCCATTTTAAAAGAAGCCAATGATATTATTGGACTGGCCCTGTTCTATTTTTATAAGCTGGGTCTCTGCGTTCTGTTTCAAGCCTATCCTCAAGCCATTGAAAATGCTTCCGAGTTAGAAAAAAATTTAGAATGGTTACTAGGCACGGTGATTCTACCCCTATTCTACTTCTACGATTCACTAGCACAGCTAGCTGTCTATTCTGAGTCTCTGCCACTAGAACAACAACAAAACATTCTCAATCGGGTAGCCGCTCATCAACAACAATTGAAACAGTGGGCCCAAAATGCGTCCATGAATTATCTGCACAAATATTATTTGGTTGAGGCAGAGCGTTGTCGAGTGTTGGGTAAAGATGGTGAAGCCAGAGAATTTTATGATAAAGCCATTGAGTTAGCTCAAGAAAACGAGTATCTCAATGAGGAAGCATTGGCGTATGAATTAGCCGGTCAATTTTATCTGGCTAAAGGTATGTCCAAAGTTGCTCAAGTTTACTTACATGATGCCCACTATGCTTATCAACAATGGGGAGCTTTGGCAAAAGTGAAGGATTTAGAGACACGTTATCCGCAATTTATAGTTCCCAAAACTGCCCGTTCCATGCCAACGGATGCTACTATCTCAGGAACGCGAATGGCTTCTGGCTTGACCAAAGACGGTTCAGACTGGCTGGATTTGAAGAGTATCATGAAAGCAGCCCAAACCCTATCGGGGGAAATTGTGTTAGAACACTTGCTTAAAAAAATGATGCACATTGTGATTGAAAATGCTGGTGCTTCATTCGGTTTTTTGCTTCTCCCTCAAAACGATAACTGGTTTGTTGAAGCTACAGG
>JAYQWI020001502.1:0-5157 GCA_035871815.2 Candidatus Parabeggiatoa communis | reverse complement strand
GCCCATTCTGCCGTCTTCGGCAAGTAGACATTTAAAGTCTTTTTCTCGGCCTAATTCTATGAGAATACGGGAAAATTTAGGATCATCTTCAATGACTAAAAGAGATTTGTCTTCAGAGGTTAGAGAAGCCCTATCATCATCGATGTCAGTCTGCGGCGGCAATTCGACGCTTGAATGCTCTTCTAACTCTTCATCGCTTGGTGGCGCTGAAGTTGAAGCGGTATCCGGTATCTCATTTGAAGGCATCGTTGCCAGTACGGACAGGGTTTCTGGCAAAGACAAGGTAAAAGTGGTGCCCGAACCTTCTTCACTGTGCAGCGTAATTTCACCACCAAGCAGTCGAACTAATTGGCGGGAAATCGATAAACCGAGGCCTGTGCCACCATAGCGGCGGCTGGTGGTACCATCAACTTGTTGGAATGCTTCAAAGATCAATTGTTGTTTGTCTTTGGGAATGCCAATGCCCGTATCAATAACGCTTATCGCAATCAAATCATGCCGATTTCCCATTTGCCCAAGGAGAGTCTTATCCTCTCCACTGTGCGTAACCCTTTGTATATCTAATCTAATTTTCCCTTGACTTGTGAATTTAAAAGCATTAGAGAGCAGATTATTCAGGATTTGTTTCAGGCGCTGCCCGTCAGTCTGTAAAAACGGGGGCAAATCATCGGCCAGTCTTTTCTCAAAAACCAGCCCTTTTTCTGAAGCCAAGGGGCTAAATTTTTGTTCCAGCATTTCTAGCAAATCGCTCAAGGATAAGGCTTCAATATTGACTTCCATTTTGCCGGCCTCAACCTTGGATAAATCCAATATGTCATTGATCAGAGTCAGCAAATCAGAACCCGCACTTTGAATCGTTTGAGCGTAGGAAACCTGTTTTTCATTCAAATTGCCGGGTTTGTTATTAGCTAATAATTGTGCGAGAATCAATAAACTGTTTAACGGTGTACGGAGTTCATGCGACATATTGGCCAGAAATTCGGATTTGTATTGGCTGGCTAATTCTAATTCCTTGGCTTTAAATTCAATAGCCGCTCTTGCTTTTTCCATCTCCGCTTGGTTTTGTTTTAAGGCGATATTTTTGTGTTCAATATCTTCTTTTTGTTGTTCTAAATCTTTGGTGCGTTCTTCCAATTCATCATTGGTTTGCTTCAATTCCTCCTGTTGGGTTTGTAACTCCTCAGATTGACTTTGCAATTCTTCGGATTGACTTTGTAGTTCTTCATTTTGCTGCTGAAGGCCTTCCTGTTTATGTTGTAAGTCGGCCTGTTGAGTTTGCAATTGTTCATTAATCTGTTGCATTTCTTCTTGTTGCGCTTGCAATTCTTCTGACTGCGTTTGCAATTCTTCGGTTTGGCGCTGGCTTTGATCCAACAATGCTTGCATCTGAGTATGTGATTCTGCCAAATTGACAGCAATACCAATATTCTGCATTGCTTGTTCAATAAAGAGATTTTGAATATCTGTCAAAGCCTCTGCACACCCGATTTCAATGACTCCTTTGACTGTATCGTTATACAAAAAGGGAAAAATGACAATCTCACGCGGAAGGGCTTGTGATAAACCAGATCGAGTAATATGAACAGATTCATCAGGCCTGTGCGTACAACAGATCATTTTTTTTTCCAAAGCAGCTTGTCCAACCAATCCTTCACCAAACCGAAATTGATTAGGGGGATTATCGTGTCGTGTGTAGGCATAACTGGCGATTTCTTTTAAATAGGCCGATTTTGGCTCAGATTCATAAACCAGATAAAATAATCCCACTTCAGCGCCAATATAAGTCGTTAAAAAATCAATTGTTTTTTTAGCCAAGCGTTTCACATCCTGCTCGCCTCTTAACTGATCATTTAATTGTGTTTGTCCCGTTTTCAGCCAATTTTGTTCACTATTTTGGATTGTCTCCTCGGCCAGTTTCATTGCAGCCATGATTAGGGCCTGTTTAATCTGGACAAACTGCCCCTGATAGTCTGCTAGAGGAGTCACTTGCTGATCGCCTTCCGCTAATCCCTGAGAAACCTGAACAATATCTTCTAGCACCTTCTGTAGGTTAGACAAAGCAGTTTCAAGGGCTTGTTTAATTTGGATGAAATCGCCTTGATAGTGTGCTTGAGAACTGATCTGTAAATCCCCAGCGGCTAATCCCTGAGAGACTTGCACAATATCTTCAATCACAAATCGTTGGTTAGACAAAGCCGTTTCTTGGGCATTTTTAATTTGAAGAAAATCGCCTTGATATTTTTGAGCGGGTTTGACATTTAGATTACCGGCCGCTAATCCTTGAGAAACCCGGACGATATCTTGAATCACCAGTTGTTGGTTGGATAAAGCCGTTTCAAGGGCCTGTTTGATTTGAAGAAAATCGCCTGGGTATTCAGACTGGGGTTTGACGCTGAGTTCGCCGGCCGCTAATCCTTGAGAAACCTGGACAATGTCTTCAATAACCGACTGTTGTTGAGATAAAGCCGTTTTCAAGGCTTTTTTAATTTGGGCTAAGTCACCTGGATATTCAGATTGGGGAGTCACACTGAGTTGCCCTTCAGCTAATCCTTGAGAAACCTGAACCAAATCCTCAATCACGGTTTTGAGCCGATTAACCATCACTTGAACAGATGCATAAATACCCGTCGTTTTGCCAGATAACTCAAATTGTATGTCCAGTTTGCCATTGGCCAGCTGTTCAGCCATTTGTGCAATTTTAGCCGGTTCGCCACCGACTTGTTTTAAAATACTTCTGGTGACAAAAAACCCTATACCTACTGAGAGAACGGCTAAACAAAATACCATAATTTGTGTGATAAACAGCAAAAAATGCGCTTGATTGACATGATATTCCACTTCCGCTTGAGTGCGTTCATCAAGCAATTGAAAAAACGCATCAATGGGTTTCATAATGGCCGCTTTATCTTCATGATACTGGGCATCATACATAATTCGCCTTGCCATTTCAAAATCAGGTTCACCTTGCTTAACGTAGTGGCCAGTGCCGTCGTCATATAAGCCTTTAACCGCATTCATGGCAATCGTTTCCGTCAAAACCAGGCCATCCGAATTAGCCTGTGCTTCACGCAACTTGGCAAATTCTTGTTCGCTAAAGCCAAGCTTTTTCATCAGTTTTTGTAGCGGTATAGCTTCACCATCAGGACGCGGTTTATCCGTCTCTTTCAGAACCAAGTCCCAGTAAATCCGGTCATAGTGTTGAGGACGGGGTTTTTCGCCATTGCGTATCGCAAGGATATCCCAATACTGCTTTTCGTATTGAGCGTTCCCGCTAATCACATAAGTTCTGGCCATCCGAGTGAGATCATCAGAACTTTGCCGCAATTGATCCGCAAGCAAATAAGACTGATAACGTTGTTCTTGTTTTTCAGCCAGTGCTTCTTCATTTTGGTTCATCAAAATACTGAGCATGCCCAAACAGAGAATACCCAGAGCAATAATGGAATAGGTTATAATTAATAGTTTTTTCATAAAGATTCATTCAATCCTTAATTTAAAACGTAGGCAGCAAATTAAAGATCATAGACTTATTCTCTGTGGCCCTCTGTGGCCCTCTGTGATCTCTGTGTTGAAAAAAAATATCAGTCGCATTTCAAAAGACATTTAAAAAGTCGTGTTTTTTAGGGTATTGATTCTGACAATTTACAGTGCCGTTAATGATGCCTTTGTTTCAGATTTAAACAAAACCCAACCATAACGTGGATAGTAAAATGCTTTAAATGGACTGTCTAATCCTCCCAGATTTTAAGCAGAAAGCGCTTCAAATTCAAAGAGTTGTTCTTGAAATCTGGCTTCAGCTAAACCCTGATTGACAATAAATAAGATGCCATCGGATTCAAGGGCACTGGGGTCGTTGAATGGGATTGATTCAAATCAATAACTTATACCTCAAATGTTCAATATTTCCGATTTTCAATAATCTCGACATTGAGGGGCAACCACAAGGGATTGCCCCTACATACCCTCTATTTTTGTATGGAAAATCCAAGCGCAAGCCCTTGAGATTGAAGCACTCCCACTCAACGACCCCAGTGCCGGATTTTGGGGAGGCAAAAAATTGTGTTAAAATAAAAATTAGCTCGCTAAAATTTGAGTTGATATCAATAATTTTTTTTATGATTAGGGTTCCCAAAAATGTCAAAAATGATAGTTGATAAAATAATCTTACTTCCCGGAATGGATGGAACTGGCATTTTCTTTGGTTCTTTACAAAAAAATTTGGCTGAGAAGGTTACAACAGAGATTATTAGTTATCCTACTTCTCAATTTCTGTCGTATAAACAGTTGCTAGAATATGTCATTGAAAAGTTGCCACGCGGAGAGAGTACCTTGCTTGTTGCCGAATCATTTTCTGGACCAATTGCAAAGGAGTTGGCATTTAACAACTTGATCAATTTGAAAGGCATTGTGTTTTTGGCATCATTTATCTGTTGTCCAAGGAAATTACTTAAAATAATACCGTATTTACCAGTACAAATATTGTTTCGACTTCCAATACCAGATATAATTAGTAAACTAATATTGCTCGGTAAAGATGCCAATCATGAATCAATTGCTCAATTTAGACAAGTGCTTAAATTAGTACCACCATCAATATTAACTCAAAGATTAGAGGAAATAGCTAAGCATAAATGTAGCAAAGGTAAATCAAACTGTCCTTGTTGGTATATTCAAGCTTCCAATGATAAATTAGTTCTAGCAAGTGCTATAAAACCAATTAAGTCAGCTTTTCCCAAAACAGAAGTAGTGGTTATTGATGGGCCTCACTTTGTTGCTCAAGCGGAGCCAGAAAAGTGTGCGAAGCATATTATCGCGTGTATAAATGCCTAACACTAGAAACATGATGAAACAGTTGACAAAAACTTAACAACTTTATGTTTTAAAGAATAAAATGTATTTTGAAAAATTTGTCAAACAACGTAACGAAGAAAATTCATTGTACTAGAGAGTCACCGATACAACCACACCCGCATCAATGAAATAAGCTTTTCAGTGTCTACTGGCTTAGATAAATAGTCATTCGCACCGGCATCAATACATTTCGTTTTATCGCCTTTCATGGCTTTTGCCGTCAAGGCAATAATCGGTAATTTGCGATACTGGGGTTGCTGTCTGATTTTCCGCATGGCTTCATAGCCGTCCATTTCGGGCATCATA
>JAYQWI020001501.1:0-5017 GCA_035871815.2 Candidatus Parabeggiatoa communis | reverse complement strand
GTGTTCACTGAAAAGACTCAATTCACAATTGAGACTTATAACCGGCGCGTTGATAATGGCTCGTTACCGTATCGCAAGCTTTTATTGGAATTGCCCACCAAGCTTTTGCAATTGCCCACCAAGGCTAATGAACCGCCCGCGTTAGATGAACCGCCCGCGTCGTTAGATGAACCGGCTAATTTTGGCGCACCACCCCCGCCTGATATAAGATTTGGTATTGAATTGCCACAAGAAAGCGATGCTTTGCCAAGCGAAAACATGAACGATGAACAAATTAATTATCTTGATGAGGTATGTGAGAAATTGCTTGATCACCTATCAACTCCAAAGTTTGCGGCTGGGCATTGGGTATCCCTCAAAGAAATCACTAAGAGTTTAAGCATTGATTATGCTTGGGTTAGCCTCGCAGTCGATTATTTAAATCCTTTGAAACTCAAATGCGGTGGTGGTGATTTTGTTCGCCGGATTGAATAGTCCCGTTTGAATTGATAGCCCCACCATACGCACGCGGGGTTATCAGTACCCAACATTTAATAATTTAATTCTGTCATGACCTTGTGAGAAAAAAATATTTTGGAGTTTTTGGAGTCATTAGTTCAACCGTTCATTATTATAGCGTTCATTATTACAGTCATTATTTAACCGGTTCGCTTTCCTTCTCTAATGTGCCGATTTACAGCATCACGCTCATTATAAAGTCCTTTAAAACCAATCACTTAATGACATATTTCATGAGTTCGCTTTATAAGGTGTGTGAGCAGTTTTTGAGGTTGTTTTTGGCATATTTACCGGCGCTTAACCTCATTTGACCGTCACACTAACCGAACCGGCGAACCGACAAGTAAATGAATGAACCGATGAACAAATGAACTGATTGAGTTGTGAACTAATGAACGGGTAGAGTTATGAAGTGATGAACAAATGAACGAATGAACGGATAGAATTGTGAGCCGATGAACAAATGAACGGATAGAACTGTGAACCAATGAACCAATGAACAGCTATGAAGTGATGAACAAATGAACCGATGAACTAATGAATCAATGAACGGATAGAGTTATGAAGTGATGAACTAATGAACAAATAGAACTGTGAAGCGGTGAACAAATGAACTGATGAACTAATGAATGGTTGTCAGTGAGCAACACATGACTAACGCATCACCAACACATCACCAACACCTAATCAACACCGCGACATCGTTTTAAGGTACTGTGAGCGTGCGTTACAAGCGCGTTGCCTGGAACCGTACTACTTATGTCTTTTTACTTTTTCCTTGTTTTGGGTTCGTTCGGTTCGGTTTCTGATTGAACCACTGAACATGGGTGTCTTCAAATCATTAATGAAAAAAAGGCATTCTTTTGTTCGTTTTGCACTCCTTTAAAGCGCCATTTTCATTGACATTTACTTTTGACACGTATAGATATGAGTTCGGTTTGCTTTCTAAATCACGCTTATCATTATGAAAATTACTAATTGACCGCTGGACGGCGCGCCGATCACACGCTAAAATACGCGCTTTTGCAAAAGGATCATTTTATGATTTTCTATCACGGGCGCGACGTCGTTCGTTTTTGGGTTTTTTTGCTGTCGATGCCATTCAAAATAATAAAATATATTTGGATTAAAATAAAACGCATGAGGTCACGACTAAAATGATAATCTGCGATAATAAATTTAAAATTAATCGTATTTGTTCCGTTGTTGATTTCGTGTCTATTTTCGTATGCGACGGCACGGCATCAGTAAGTATTATGTTTGATAAACCTGATTTTAGTTTTATAGATAATGGGTTAGCCCTGCATTATTCGTGTTCGGTTACGACTGATGAGGCATTAGATGAATTAATTCATTATGTAAAATGCTTTTGTCATTTTGAAAATGATGATCGGTTAATAGTAAACGTACAAGAAAAAAATCAAAACGCATGAGGCCATGACAGAATTAAATAAAAAAAGCGCCTTGTCGTGAAAAAAAGGCGCTTTTTTTTATTTATAAGGGCACACCATCAGCGCCTAGCACTTCACCATCCTCATAATCATCATAATCACCATCATCGTAATCACCATCATCGTTATCATTAAAAACCACCGGGCCACTACTGAAAATTGACTTCGCCTTGTCTTTGGCTTTGGCTTTGGGCTTTGGTTCAGGGGCGGGGGCGTTGCTTGACTCCCATTTCTTTAAAGCGGATCGTGCACTTCGGTTAAAATACCTGCCTAAATCCTTGCCGTTCACCATCCTTATTTTTTGATTGTGAGTCTCAATTTCGTCATTGTGAGATGCCAGGTACTCAATCGCTTTTGCAACGGATGTTGAACAGTTGACGCTTATCCATTTCGAGTTAATTAATTCTCTTTTAAACCATTGATTACCATCAATTTCGTCATTTTTTGCCATTCGCGCCACAACTATCTCATCAATAGCCGCTTGCCTATCCTCGCGGTTATGCCACTGTGTGCCGCTTTGCTGTCTTGAGTAGTCAGCTTTTGCCACCGCGATTAGGCATTTCTTGACCATCTCAATATCAAATTGGCCATCTTTAACGAACATCTCAGTTACTAATTCTGACTCGGTTTTACTTCCATATTTCTCAAGTTCAATAATATTGTCCAGTTTTAAGTCTGGAATTGTGATGTTAGATACCCCTGAACTGCCATTCAGAAGTAAGTCAAGCACTGCGTCTAAGGGCTTCTTTTCAGGGTTAGAACTCATCGTTGACGCAATCCACGTATGAAGTGGATACGCTTTACTGTTCACTTTACCTTCAATCTTCAATGAATAAATTTTCATGTTAGCCTCTTTTTGAACTGAGTTGTTATAAAAAAAATACGATACCGATTTGAGTGAAAAAATAAGCGACTTTATCGCGAATTGAGTGGCTTAATTTTTTCACAATTGCATTGACCTTCAGTCTTTAGCGCCCAATTGGAACGCCTTTAATTCTGTAATTAGTATAATGGTCTACTGCTCCAGCCTTGGTGTGTCCTAGCAATTGAAACCCAAAATTGCCCAAGTCCTGCCATTTTTTTTTGTCATAAACAAAATATTTATACGCCAATAGTACATATATAGCACGCAGTTGCTTCGCTTTGAAATCGTCAGGATTTGTTGGGATTGCGTCATCTATATCATCACCATTAGCAACACTCAAGTAATTCCCGAACCTTGCATTTTTAGCCGCTAATCCAAGGACGTTACCATGTTCTTTGCCCTCGTTTCTTTTGCCCCAGGCGTGATGCAAACTTACGTTTATATTTAACTTAGTAAATTCATTATTATCATACTCACTAAAGTCAAGCTTATTCAAAATTGGTAGCCCAAGCCCGTCTTTAACCATCTTTTGTAATTCTTTTATTTTGTTGTCAATAAGCTTGTTGTTGGCCAACACATAAATGCGGTAGTCGTCAACCGGTTTTGCCGCTTGCTCATTTTTCAATTGCCCATGAAAAAGCATTAGTTCAGATCGTTTTTTGATGGGTGTTAGTGTTGCGATGCCTACTGTCATTAGTAAAACTTCAGTAGCGCGCCGGCCCGTTAGGCACATCAAGCCCAACACCATATTTACAAATTTTGCACGTCCAGATCGCTTTGAATTAATTAATGCTAGTCCCGTTTTGATGATAATATCAGGGTTATTTATCACGAAAAACGTGCGCCCACCTTTGCCCGTTGCCCCACCTTCACCCGTTGTCATAACCTCTAAACGAGACTTTTCACTATCAAAATAATCCTGTTTCTCTTTTGCTGTAATGTCCAGCAACTTAACGGCTATATGAGAATAGTCATATTTGTTGTATTTATCCCTACAATACATAGACAAATATTTATCTTTGTAGTGTTGCCTGATTGCTTTGTGATAAACGGTTCGATCCGCCCGCAACGTCGTTGGCTGCACTTTAGTACGTCGTTCTGATAACGTCTCAACACAAAGCTTTTTAACTTGATTTATGATCGATTTTGCTTTCCTTTCACTCATTGAACCGTCGTATAAAATATCAAAGGGATCCGATTTTTTATCAAGACGATGTTCAGTTGATTGCCTGAATTTGCTTTTGAAATCAGCCTCCAAGACGATGCCGTAACGCCGATCAATTACATCAAGCCGCTTTAAAAATAGCTCAACATCTTTTTGTTTTGCCATATTATTCAAGAAATCCTTTATCTGTGTGTACTAGATTATTCAAGAAAGCCTTTATTTATGCGCTCTGACATCGTCAATCACTCAAGAAAGCCTTTACCCGTGCGCACTGATATTACCTGCCATTATTCAAGAAAGCCCATTTACGCACTGACATCGCCGATCACTCAAGAAAGCCTTTATCCGTGCGTATTTTGAACATATCTTAATGCGTTAAAATTGCCTGTCAACGCGCTTGTTTTCATTAATTCCTTATGAGATGCCCTTATACAACCGATTAGCTTGTCGTTATGTGATACATCTAGTAGGAAAGCATTGTACGCCTCTTTTCCAGTGATGTCAAGGAAAAGTTATATCTAGTATGAGAACATAACGCCCCCTCATGCAATCAATTAACAATTAACCATTAGCTAATTAACAGGCATTTAACCGCTTGTCATTATGTGATACATCTAGTAGGAAAGCATTGTACGCCTCTTTTCCAGTGATGTCAAGGAAAAGTTATATCTAGTATGAGAACATAATCGCCCTTATACAACCGATTAATAATTGACCATTAGCCAATTAACCGACATCTAGTCCTTGATTAGCCCTCAACATAGTCTACATGTGATATATCTAATAGAATATCATAACGCCGATTGATTCTGATGTATAAGGCGTCGATTCTGTAACTGATGCGCTTTAATTACGATACGGTGTTCCGTCTTCTCAAAAGATTCCAGAAACGCTGATGAACAGTAGTCTTTCTCTGTAACCTCCCTAATTCCTATACCGTAACCCTCCAATACCGACGGCTCTTTTTCTGTAACTGACGCGCCCCCATTCCCCGACCGTTACGCCCCCGTCCCACCCCGGCTCGACGCTCCTGATACC
>JAYQWI020001500.1:0-2282 GCA_035871815.2 Candidatus Parabeggiatoa communis | reverse complement strand
ATGACGATCAAACCATAAACCGCCGCAATGCATACAAGCATCAATTTCAATCTCCTTATGATGCAAGGGTTCAAGGAGATGGGAACGACAATGGGGACATAAAAAAGCCATATCAATCCTTTTTTGTTTTCAAGATAATTTTATAGTACAACGGATCAACGAGCGAAGCTCGGAACGATGTTTAGAGGAATAAACGAATTAATTAAGTACTTAGGCTAAGGGATTGTTTCCATTGTAGAGACGCGATGCTTCGCGTCTCTTGCGAGCTAGGGATCGCCTCGAAACAGAGACGCGAAGCATCGCGTCTCTACGAAAACAAACAGAGACGCGAAGCATCGCGTCTCTACGAAAACAAACAGAGACTCGAAGTATCGCGTCGAAACGAAAACTGATAGGTGGTAAGGTGGCCTCTTTTTTTAGCTTTAAATACGGAAATTTTAAGACACTGACTGATAATAAAGATTCTGTGGATGTCTCGCATCTGAAAAAAAGTACCACCGTTCCACAATGAGTCCTAAGTATTGGACGATAAAAGCGGCCATGAAAAGCGTTATGGCTTCCACGCTATAGGTAGCCGCTAATAGAAGCCCAATCGGTATTATAAACACCATCATCAAGAAAATCGATCTGAGCATTTTCAGCGTTGCTTCAGACTGGCCGTGGAAAAATTCACGAGTATTGAATGAACCGCACATCGCGCCTTGCGCTTTTTGAGAGATGATGGTATGGCGCACTCCGATGGCTGTTTGTGGGTTTGATTTTGCTTTTAAGTGGTTATTGCGTACTAGGCTGGCACTGCGGGTGATGAAGGCCGTGATAGTCAGTACAATTGCCCATAAAGCATAAAAACTGATGATATCATTGCCTATATAGGCGGAAAACGCGGCGGCTAAGGTGAAGCCAGATGCGCCGCCTAATAATATATAGTTAATGACGGTTAGCGGACTGTGCCATTCTTGCAAAAATTTGAGGCAAGCGTAAATCATGCCTGTGCAGATGAATAAGGTCAAAGTGGCAACCGTTGCCAGTGCGCCAATGATCTGGGTGAGATCGATGGGCTGTGTTTGGGCTAAGATGAAGAGCGGTTCATTCCATCCCAAGTAATGAGCGGCTCCATAGAGTGCCACTAAACCGATTGCGATTGGCAAAATAATGACTTCGCGCGATAGCCAAGAAGTACGCCATTTACTGGCTGAACGCCAAGCTCGTTCCATCCGCCCTAAGTGAAAAAAGGAGGCAAATAGCCCGGCGACTAGAAAACCGAGCGCAACTAAACTACCTGTCGCATAAAAGCTCATACTATCCTGTGTTGGTAAGAGTTTCATCATTGAATAGACTTGCCCGGTGTATAGGGCTAGAAACAAACCTTGCCCAACTCCAATCAGGGTGGTTAAAAAAATAACGGAAAATGCGGGATGCATAGTGATTCCTCCAATTTACCAACTCATATAAATATCGTCTAATGTTTGCTGCTCTTTGGGTGGCTCTGGCAGCAAGCCTTCCTTCTTCAGCGGATTATCGGCGCGTAGCAGTTCATCTTCGTGAATTTTGAGATGAATTTTACGCCGTGGTAGATAATGATTCGCTGGGTTAGTGCCCCATTCAGGCATTAATTGATAGCCTCCATTTTCACGAATGAGTTTAGACACTTCGGACTCTGGATCGTGAACATCGCCAAATAGACGGGCATTGGTGGGGCAAGCGAGTACACAGGCTGGTTTACGCTCTGCTTCGGGCAAGGTTTGATCGTAAATCCGATCCACACAGAGGGTACATTTTTTCATCACCTTTTGCTGTTGATCAAATTCACGCGCACCATAAGGGCAAGCCCATGAGCAATATTTGCAACCAATACATTTATCATAGTCTACTAACACTATGCCATCAGCTTCGCGTTTGAAACTGGCACCTGTGGGGCAAACGGGAACGCAGGGCGGTTCTTCACAGTGTAGACAACTTTTAGGAAAATGTAGGGTTTCGGTGTTCGGAAACGTTCCGATTTCAAAGGTTTGTACTCGATTAAAAAAGGTACCCGTCGGATTGGCATCGTAGGGGTTAAAATCTGACATAGGCCCAGCCCAGCCAGAAGTATTCCATTCTTTACAACTGGTGACGCAAGCATGACAGCCTACGCACACATTCAGATCGATAATCAGGGCTAGTTGTTTCATCTGGATGACTCGTTTTTTTCAGTTATCAGTTATCAGTTATCAGTTATCAACGCCTTGATATTCCCTATTGGAAAGGCCAACATAGGTTTGTGTGTTTTTGCCACGGAAAAA
>JAYQWI020001499.1:0-13072 GCA_035871815.2 Candidatus Parabeggiatoa communis | reverse complement strand
ACGCCCTTTTTCACCATAACGTTCAGCCAGTTCGGGTTGTTGTGTGTAATGTTGCTCAACGATAGCATTGGCAAGTGAATTGCGTTGAGTATCCAGTATTTGAGTGAGGTGTTCATTGAGTGTAGACATATTCGATATCCTATAATGGGATGTCAGAATGCAGGGGGGCAAGGATTGACAAGGGGGCGCATTTCTAAAAGTCATCAAGATAAATCTTGAAGAAGGCCCACTTTTCGTTAAAAATTTATTTTGCTGCTCTTTCCGTGCAAAATTTATTTTGCTTGTTTGCAATTGGAGTGCAAAATTTATTTTGCTTGTTTGCAATTGGAGTGCAAAATTTATTTTGCTTGTTTGCAATTGGAGTGCAAAATTTATTTTGCTTGTTTGCAATTGGAGTGCAAAATTTATTTTGCGAAGGCCAAGATTGGGAATGAATGCGCCCTTAACAAGGGATTGTCCCTACGACCGAGAGATTGCTGTTAAAATATTGATCTTATCTATGACAATCGAGAATCCTTAATTATGTTTGTAGCCTTAAGTCAATTTGTCGTCGCTAATGGGATGACTGATGAGGTAAAACAAGCCTTTCAAAATCGCCCTCATTTAGTGGAAAATCCCCCTGGATTTGTGCGGATGGATGTGATCAGTCCGTTTGATAATCCAGAGGAAGTGTGGTTGATCACGTATTGGACAGATAAACAGAGTTATGAAGTGTGGCATCATAGTCCTGATCATCATAAATCACATGAAGGTATACCCAAGGGGTTAAAATGGGTACCCAAAGCCAATGAAATCCGTTTTTTTGAATATGTGTGTTCTTAATCAATCTGTATATAATGTGAGCTTATGAACAGAATCAATAATTTTTTGGCTTGCGTTTTTTGGGATTGCCCAGACAGAAGCGTTGGTAGGGGCAATCCCTTGTGCTTGCCCTTTTGAAAATAAGCGTTTGATCACACAACATGTTGAGCATTGAGCATTGAGCATTGAGCATTGATCATTGATACCGTGTCATAACCCCACTTGCTCCAACAAGTTTTGGCGCTGTTTTGAATTGGCACGATCAAATACGTCATACCAAACCCCGTTTTGCGCCAGTTTCTTCAAATCCCTTATCCTCATTCTGGAACTGATACCCTTGGGTTTATTCACATACCGAATCCCGCCTGTTTGCGATATATCAAGCGAGCGTTGATTCGGATCACAGACAAGCGCCACTGTCCAGGTGTAGTCTGTCTTCTTTTTAAGACTCGTTCTCAAAACAGCCAGCGAGATGCTCTGGAGTTTTCCTGCCTTCACCATGGCATTTGAAAGCAGTTTCTTGTCATCCACCAAGGGTTCACTAAACGAAAAATCGCTCCCTTGTTCTTGAATCGTGAGCCTAAAGGTGCCTTTCACATCGTTGTTGACACGCCAATACAGCGTCGGCCGTCTTTGAATGGTGTCGGCAAGAGCCTCTGGGGCAATCACTTCGATTTTGAAATCCTGGGGTAAATTAGGGACTTTTGGACAAGTGCCCGCTCTGACATTGGTTGCCATCCGAAGACTGGAACCACCTCTTGCTGGGGGATTGTAGTTGAAGATGCCCCGTGCCAGGGCCTCGCTTGCAAAAATAACTGACATTGCTAAAATGAGCGACCATGATGCGTATTTCATTGATTATATTCCTTATGTTGGTTGGTTTTGATAGTTTTGCCTGTGACAACGCGCCTTATAAAGGACAAACACTGACGGCAAAACAAATCAACGATATTTTGTCACAACATGCCTTGTGGCTTCAAGACAATTTGCAAGTTGACCCAAAAAAACTTGAAAAATCGAAATATAGTGAAAAACCGAACTATAGCGATACTCGTCGCGCTAACTTGTGCGGTGCGGTTTTAATTGAGGCCGATTTAACGCAAGCCGATTTATCATTGGCCGATTTGCGCCAAGCCAATTTGAGTGCGGCTGATCTCACCAAAGCGCAATTACATCGTGCGTGGTTAGACAAAGCGGTATTGCGTGATGCGGTTTTAATTGAGGCCGATTTATCTCAGGCTTATTTCTATGATGCCGTGATGCCTCAGGCTAAATTACACAATGTCAACGGGCAAGGGGCCCAATTGCTAGGCGCTGATTTAAGCGGTGCCGTTTTAAACAGTGCCGTTTTTACCCAGGCCAACTTTGAAAAGGCTAACCTCGCCAAAATTGAGGCTAATGATGCTGATTTTACCCAAGCGATATTTACTCAGGCTGATTTAAGTCAGGCCAAACTTGAATATGCCAATTTAACAGATGCGGTTTTGCACCGTTCAAATCTCACGCGAACCGATCTCACTGAGACAGTGATGACCAAAGCGTTGTTGCATTATGCGAATATGACGGAAACGATTTATTTTCCTAAATATGGAACCGCGCCAGATATTATCGGCCTCAGCATAGTGGATCGGGAACATTTTAAAACAGTGATTTATTACGATTCTCGACTGGGTGCCCCGGCCTTAGTCGAATTGCGAGAAGCGTACAGAAAGGCCGGTATGCGCCAAATGGAACGGCTGATGGTTTATATGTTGAAATCGGGAGAACGCAAGGCTAACTGGGAAGGCGGTGGTTGGGCAAAGGTGGGCAGTGCTTTAAGCTATGTTTTATTTGAAGTGCCGAGCGGCTATGGACTCACCCCACAACGTCCATTAAACCTTGTTATGATGATGTTTTTGGTGTTTACCGTGATTTATGGGATCGGGCTGAGTACCGGCTTAGGCCATCCATTCCTTGAAATTCGCTGGCCGCCTAAATATGTCACCAAACGAGTTGAGTTTAATATTATAAAAGGCGATACTCGGCGTTCCTCTAATATTTGCGTGAAAATTGATCAAGATGGTTGGCTGCGGCGTTATCCCCGTAAATTAACGGACAAAGAACTCAAAGGTTTTAAAGGGCAATTCAAAAGAAAAATCAGATTATTAAGAATCGCCTTTCACCTCAGTCTTCTCAGCGCCTTTCAAATTGGATGGGGATGGCGTGAGTTAAACATCGGATTATGGATTATTAATTTTCAAACTCATCAATATTATTACTACACACGCGGCTGGATTAGACAAGTCGGTGGTATTCAATCCGTACTCTCGTTCTACATGTTTGTGTTGTGGGCAACAACGCAATTTGGTAGGCCATTTGGATAAAAAATATCCTCCAACCCTATTCAGCTTATTGTGTTGGATTTCTGTAGAGACGCACGGCCGTGCGTCTCTACATCGCGTCTCTACTTAAAAAAATATCCCGGCTTAATAACAGACGACTGTTGCTTTTTTTCAAAGGCGATGTGATATTCACGCCCAATCGCTGGCTTCAGATGGCTATAATATTTCTGATTAATCTCTTCATCCGTTGAAAGCAAAATCACTTGATGGCTGGCCGAGGGAAAATAATTCTCAACCAGATTATTACGGTGTTGCCCATCTAATCGACTGAGGGGGGTGTCAATGATCGCCGGTAAAGGGCGGCCTGAAGCACGGCTTAATCCCCATAAAATAGAGACTGCCAGCAATTGTCTTTCACCCGCTGACAGATTTTCTGGATACAGTGTCTCATGAGTCGGTGTGTAAAGTCTCAAGGTGTAACTATCCGGATCAATTTCAAGACGAGTAATAAACTCTTCCTTTCGGATAAGTTGTTGAAAACCCTCTAAAATTATAAATTCTAAATGCCGAATATGCTTTTGAGTCATCGCTTGTTTAAATTTTTCTAGGGTGCGGTGAACCTTCAGAGCATGTTTAAGTACACGGTGAGTCACTTCATTGGCAAATTGTTCTTGCGCTTCTGTCTCGTAAGCGTGCTTCAATTCCGTGTTTTTTCGTTCTATTTTGTGACTAATACGGGCATATTGTTGTTCTATGGATTCAATCTCAACCTTGCTTTGTGTGATATCCTTTTTAAGACTTTTGAGCTGCGCTGTAATACCTTCTAAACGTTCAGGATCGGGAATACCCGCCAATTGTTGTTCACATTGGTTAATTTCTTCTATAAATTCTTCCGTTTCTACAATCAGCGTGTTTGCCGAGTTTTGTATTTGACTTAAAAAGCTGTTTTGCAAGAGGGCAAAAGCTTTCATTTCAATATTGAGATAACATTCTGTTTCAAGAGATTGTTCGCGTTGCTGTTGATCATCTTGTATGAATTTTTCAACCGCAGACAAGGCAGTCGATTTAACCGCCTGTTTTTTTAACAATTGAAGTAAAGCCGTATCGCGTTTTTCCAGTTCATCATGCATTTCACGATTACGTTTCGCTTCTTGTTCTCGAAGAGCCTGCTTTTCGGTTTCTCGAAGAAAATCTTGTATTAACATTAAAGGGATTTCAGTAGCGGCTAAATCACGCAATTGATCTTCAACTTTAAACCGTTTTTTTCGAGCAGCGTCTAATTGCGCTTCAATGGCCCTCCTTTGATCAAATAGTTCCCCACCTTCACGACGATATGCGTTGTTCAGTTGTTCTTGTTCGGCGTTTAATTGTGCTAAACGATCTACAGCATCCGTTTTTTGCTCTACCAACGCGGTGTCTTCCTTTTCCAATTGCCTCATCTCATCCTCAAGCTGGAGGAGAGTTGCAGAGGCTTGTTGTGATTGGAGCTGCATTTTACGTTTACGTTCCACCATCCCTAAATCATTATCTAAACGATCAACAATATCGAGGCCCAATAAAGCGTAAATACCTGTTTTAAACAGTTCGCCGGCTTTACTCGTATCCGCAAAGGCTTCAATCTTTTCGCCATCAAAAAAGAACAAACTAGAAATGCGAGCAGGTATAAACTCTTCCACGTATTCATACCAGCGTTCCGTGATATTCATATCCAAAATACCATTGCGCTTGACTTCTATTGTTTCTTTAACGCTTTTACCGGTAACGTACCAAAAACGACGAATGCGAATGGATTGTTCTTCAGCCGCCTTGAAATGTTTGAATTGCAGTTCAAGGGATGCTCCCTGAGTGGGATCAGCATGGTGATTAATCATTCTGCGTAAATAATCGACGTAATTAATATTGCCTCGACTTGAACATTTCGCAAATTTACCATATAGCGTCAATTGTAACGCATCTAAGAAGGTGGTTTTACCACTGCCGTTCAATCCACCCAATAAAATGATCGGTTGTTGGGAGGAAGGGGGAGTCAATTGAATCAGATGACTGCCTTTATAAATACCAAAATTATTTAAAACAATCTCTTCAAAAACCATGTAGTCTCAGTTATCCGTTATTAATGATGTCGGGGTAGCAACCTGTTTTAGTGATAAAGGGCAACCACGCAGGATTGCCCCTACAAGAATATCCTATTGTTCAATTAAAAAAAGGGATAGATTTTCTTTTCCAGAGGTTTCCTCTTGAATCTCTTCTTCTTCACCTCGCGCTTTTTTCAGTTCTGCTTGCCGTCTTAAGGCAAAGTCTTCTGCTTCTTTGTAATCTTCAAAAGCGTTGCGTTCAAAAGCATCATCAAGTGCGTCATAAAGTCCAGCACGACGCGCCATCATGTTATGTTGCTGTTCAACATGTAACAGTTCGCGGATGAGTTGAAAATGTATGCGTTCTTCATCGCCTTCTTTTTTACATAAGTCTTCTAGCAGTTGAACATCTTGCGGTTGGAAAACTTGATTGTCTTCTAAGCGTTTACCCGGATAAGCTTGCCCCATCACACGCTCATAAATTTTAGGCAAATTATCCTCAATCTCATGTTTTTCCATAACCCATATTCGGCGAATTTCTTCTAAATCCTCATAACTAATCAATTCTAGGTTTTCTACTTCAGGCGGGCCATTTTTTTGGACAGACTCTTGTGCTTCTAACAAAGTGGCTAAAATTTCTTCACGATAACCTTGTTTGTAAGGGCCATGTACTAATCGCCCACCAAATAGTTTTAAAGCACCACTCATGCGGCGAAAATCACGGCGTTTGCGATCCACTTTGATTTCGAGTTTTTCATTGCGAAGTTTCATCAAAGGGAGCATCCATTCTTTTTCTTCATCATTTCTAATCATCGCTTGCATAGATTTATCTTGCTCAACCATCGTGCAAACGTAGCACCCAAAGCGACTGTCACCACAACTTGGCGTACTGGTATCAACCACTAACGGGCATTCACCATCGGCCGTCGCGCCTTGATACATGTTCAAAAGGGCTTTATTATCATAATTCCAAGGATTTTTGACTTGAGTGATGTACATCCAAACATCATCATTACTCCAATCCGCTAAGGGGGTATAAATCCAGCTATTGGGTAAACTGGCATTGGTTGCCAATCGTTCTCGGGTACTGGTTTTCTCATGTTTTTTCATATTAGCGGCGCGTGTCGTACTTTCCGCTTTGCGGGTACCCAATACCAAAATCACTTGCCCAGTTTGGCGAATCACATTATTAATAAAATAGTTAGAGGGATTGATTTTGAGTCGATGGGTACACCAGCGAAATTTAGGACGGGGTGCAGGATATCCGCGTCCAATGAGATTCACCCAAAAACGATCATGTACTTCTGGTACGAGACGATGGGGCGTAAGCGGCAAGTCTTGCTCAATGGCCGCTTTTTTCATGGCCTCTAAAGACTTTTCTACCCACAAAGCGACAATAGGGTTTTCCACCAAAGTATCCGTACTAATCACATAAACGAATTTAGTCCGTTTCGTTTTAGGCAATTCAGAAATCGCGTACCAAATCAGTTGTAAAGCGGCCGTTGAGTCTTTTCCACCACTATAGCCAACCACCCAAGGAATTTCATCACTTAAATAAAGCTCTTGTGTTTGTTTAACCAAGTCTTGAATAGACTGTTTGAAACCCTGAATAAAAGCCGTTTTAGTTTTACGTTGTTTTTCCATGATCCGTTTTCAGTTATCAGTTATCAGTTATCAGTTATCAGTTATCAGTTAGATTTTTATAAAAATCATTTCAATCTGTGAGGCCTTTTTTCACGCACTTTGAAATTATTTTTCTTAAAATTTAGAACCTTTGCGCCCCAGCGAAAAGCGTGAGATTGCTTTTAGATCGATCCCGCATTTGGGGTAATTATCTGAATGATAGCAACAATTCGTCAGAACGAGAGGCTTTAAACCGTAAAGGTTTTGTTCTTGAAGCGCAATGGGCTTTAGCCATAAGCGACTTTTGTTTTATTATTATTATAACCTATATTAATTAACAAAACGCTGTCAAAAAAAATGAGAATTTTGCGTACCTTTAACGAATCCGTGTACTTTGCGCTTTTGCCCTGAAAATTTCATAAAATCAAACGAGAATTCAAAAATCCAATGACAATATATCTTGATTGTAATGCGACGACACCGATGGTGCCCAAAGTGCGTGAAGCAGTGTGGAAATATATGACTGAAGAATGGGGTAATGCGGGGAGTCGTACCCATGAATTTGGGGTAAGGGCAAAACAAGCGGTTCAAAAAGCGCGTGATCAGGTGGCAGAGGTGGTGGCATGTCATCGTGAAGAGGTGATTTTTACCAGTGGCGCGACTGAAAGTAATAATCTCGCGATTTTAGGGTTAAAAGCTTATGGTGAAAAACAAACTAAACGGCATATCGTCAGTAGCCAAATTGAACATAAAGCCGTGCTTGAACCCTTAGCCGTTCTTGAAAAAAGTGGTTTTGAAGTGACATTAGTGCCGCCCACAACAGGCGGTTGGGTTGAACCGGCAGCGATCCTCAATGCCATTCGTGATGATACCTTGTTGGTTTCAGTCATGCACGTTAATAATGAAACCGGTGTTATTCAACCCATTACTGAAATCGCTGAACGACTGGCCGCGCATCCCGCTTATTTTCATGTCGATGCCGCGCAGGGTTTTGGTAAAGAGATAGCGACATTGCGCCATCCCCGTCTTGATCTGATCAGCGCCAGTAGCCATAAGATTTATGGGCCTAAAGGGGTAGGGGCATTGATTATGCGTCGTCGTGAGTACCAAAAACCACCGCTGACACCCTTAATGTATGGTGGTGGACAAGAACGCGGCTTGAGGCCAGGCACTTTAGCCGTGCCATTGATTGTCGGATTTGGCTTAGCCGCAAAATTGGCCTCAAAACACGCAAAAGAACGGGCCAAAACCTGTCTTGATTTTAAAAAAACCGCTTTAGCCTTTTTAGCCCCCTTAAAGCCCGTGATTCATGGCGAGTTAAAGCGTTCTTTACCCCATGCCATCAATTTTTCAATTCCAGGGCTTGATTCAGAAGCGGCCATGTTAGCTTTAAAAGGACTTATCGCCATTTCTAATGGCGCAGCTTGCACCTCTTCCAGCTATACATCAAGTCATGTCTTAAAAGCGATGGGATTATCAACAGATGAGATACAAGGTGCCTTACGATTTTCTTGGAGTCATCTGACAGAAGCCGTCGATTGGGTAACCGTGGTGGAGCGTTTAAATCAGATTGTGTAGAGACGCACGGCAGTGCGTCTCTACAAATTCGTTTTCGAGAGATAAATAGGATCGCGTTGCTTGATCATGAGTCGCCCAATCTTTTCATGCCGAGATTCTATCATGGGTTTGATCACAATCCCTTCCCGCGTCGTTTTATGTAATTGGGAAATACCGTGTGAAGCTTCTACCAGCGTTTTACCATTTAGCCACTCTTTTAAAATGACATCAGTCGCGAGAATGGGCACATGAATATCCAAATGACCAAAGTGTTTTTCGATAACAGATTGCCGAATGTCAGGGGTTAGCCATTCTTCATTGATCTTAATATCGAATAATTTAACCTCAAAACCCTTCAATTTGTAAATGTTGGATTGCACTTTGGGGCCTATAAATTCACCATAAACGGTGATATTTTGTTTGGGATAATCGGCCTTTAAAGCTTGCACAAAATTGATAATGCCTTTTTCTTCCGCCACTTTCCAAAATTCATGCACAGCCCCTTCAATAGGTTCAATAGAAAACTTGCGTTGATTCACATAGATTTTATCCTTCAAGGCAGAATAAGTGACCGAAAAATTCATCCCTTCAATTTTTTCAGTCATTTCAACCCGTTGCGGCATCAGCACTTCAGCCACTTCGACATATCTATCCGCCCCCTCAATATCGTAGGCTGACAATCCAATAGGCAATCTGACAAGATCAGCCGTATTACACGGGATAACAGGCTGTTCATATTTTTCAATCCCAAGAAATTCAGTTATCAATTGAGATTCAGTCTCTTGATCGCTTTCAGCTTCAGGCTCAGGCATCCCTTCCAGTAGATCAAGATCGGCAACAATGCCTTGAGAAATCTGGCCTCTAAGCCTCACCGTCTTGACTCGATTTTTGTCAGAGCCGCTTAATCTACCCACTAAACCCAACTTTTCGAGTACCCATTGTGGTATGAGCGAGTCGATGGGAAAATACAACACCGTATCGCCTTTTTTGAATAGCCCCTTCCTGATGACAAATTCAAAGGTAGAACCTACCAAGGTTGCACCTTCAATGGCATCCGCATTTTCAATTAGAAAAGTTGAGGCAATCACTTCTTTTGTGACACCGAAAAAAGCCATTTTGAACTCCTTTAGTTTTAGGGTATCCCACTATTTTTCAATAGGTTACGTAATTTAGGGACAAGTCTATTATTTTGATTCACTGTCCATAATTTACAATTTACAATTTAATCTCTGCCTTTTTTTATTAAACATTTTTTAATCAACAATACCTTCGCCAACGCTGAAAATTGAAATTTAACAACGAAAATGACAAAAATCTTTAAATTGGCGAAGGTATGACTATGGTGAGTTTGTTTTAGTTAAATTTTCAGTTTTTTCATGCTTTACTAAAGGCAACATAGTATTCGTTAAACCAACCATTTTTCCCGTGTAAGACACAACCAAACCACCGACAACACCCATATGGAATAAAAATACCCCACTTAAACAAACCACACCGGGTACCATTGAAGTTAAATAATTGGTACGCATATTGGCTTCAAAAGCCTTGGCAATCTCAAATAAGGATTTGAGTTTGTTTAAATCACCATCCATTAAAATAATCTGAGCGGTATCGGTGGCGGCAGTTGAGGCACCGCGAAGCGATATAGACACATTGGCTTGTTTTAACGCAATGGCATCGTTAATCCCATCACCAATAAAACCAACAAATTTGCCACTGGCACGCAGCCCCGCGATCAAATCCGCTTTCTTATCGGGTAAAGTTTCAGCAAAATAATGTTCTATGCCTAACGCCTGAGCGAGCTGGCGAGTCGGTTGTTCGTGATCACCGGAGATAATGTACAGTTCTATACCCTGAGCCTTTAAATAATGAATGATTTCCTTGGCTTCTGGACGAATACAAGGTTGTAATTCCAGCACCCCGGCTAGATTATCATTCAGAGCCACATAAACCAGCGAATGTCCGTTGGCATCACATTGGTTTTTTAAATCTTGGATTTCTGTTGGTAAGCGAATACCTTTTTGCTGCATAAAACGGGCACTGCCCACTTGTACCACGGTTTTTTCTATTTTCACTTCAATGCCGTAACCTACTTGATAAGCGGCATCTTCAATCACAGGTAAATCTAGCCCGCGTTGTTCTGCGGCTGTCAGTATGGCTTTGGCAATGGGATGGGTTTGCCGATACTCGGCTGCCGCAGCATAAGTGAGCAAACTCTCTTCATCGAAAGGCTGGAGAGGGTAGAGATGACTGAGTTGCGGTTGCGCCATTGTTAAAGTGCCGGTTTTATCAAAAAGCACAGTATCAAACAGAATTTCCAGGATTTTAGAATTAACAGAATAAATGCTATAGAGATAAAAAGGCTATAGAGATAAAAAGGTTTTATAGTGAAAATTATGATTCAGACAATTAAGCGGATTAAAGATACCCGAAAATGAATGATCCAATCATTTATCGTAAGGCTTCAATGAAAACCAAAGTATCTACAAAGTTTAAAACTTCTGCCTGAGCGTATTTATTTTCTAATTCCATTAAACCTGCTTGTAATTCTTCATCATTGAAATGAGAAAATGTTGACCAAAAACGGTTTTTAATCATTTCAAACCATTGCGTCTTGGGAATTTGGATATGATAATCGTAGGTTTGACAATTAACAGAAAACCCCGCCTCTTTTTGAAGTTGAACATAAAGTTCAGAATCAGATTGAAATTGGGGCCAGATGTCTAAGGCAGCTTGAAAAAAAGGGTAATGAACAATATTGGGTCTAGTGAGGGTCAGAAGTATGCCACCTTTGCGTAATTGTTGATAAATACCTTTGTACAATCTTGGCAAATCAGCCAAATCTATATGATGTATGATCCCCATCATCAAAGCTTTATCATATTGGTATTCATGAGATTGACTGAAGGAAACCGCATCACTACAATGAGTCCTTATCCCCCTCAATGTGTTAGCATGAGTTAACATTTCAGGACTTAAATCAACCCCGATAATTTCTTGACGGAATTCAATCTGATCATAAAGCGCACTTGTAAAAGTTCCAGTACCACATCCAATGTCTACCATTTGATCTGAGGGTTTTAACTGTAAATGATGCAATACTTTCTGTAATACCCCGTTTTGATAATCAATAGAGTCACCATGAAAAAAAGCGTGATTATAATGAGTTGCAATCTTCGCATAGTGCGAAGAAGTCACTTTCTGTTCTTGCATTTTACCTCATCCAAGTTTAGGGTTTTGAACAAAAAATCTTGAACGTCAGCGGAAAAAAACTCGCTATATGTTCAAGACTTTCAGGATCAGCAGAACTATTTCCACCTTTAGGTTCGTCAAAATGGTGTATCACAAATCCTAGCTCACATAAACCACCAATGAGATCAGATAGCGTATGAATAAAATGGCAAATCGCTATTTTATCCCCATTATCTGTTTCCCATTTGCAATGCACGAGTTCTCCACTTTTTTGTGCTCTAACGAGGCGATAAGCTTTGCCATCCCACTGAAGCGACTCATCAGATAATGGTAATTGAAAAAATATAGGATTCCAATGACTTACAAAATAATAACCGTTTGGACTTAAAACCTTGACAACTTCACGATACATACGCTTGATATCAGGGACATGATGTGCTGAAAGTGGTTGGTAAACCAGATCAAAATTGCGCCCATATAATAATGAGAGATCAAGTAAGTCGCTTTCAATCAGTTCAAGATTAAACCCATATTCATCAGCGACTTTTTTATCCTGTGCCAGTTGTTCTGGGGAAAAATCAACAACAGTGACATTGTAGCCAAGGGAGGCAAACAAAGGACCTTGTTGACCCCCACCACTGGCCAAACAAAGTACGGATTTGACTTTATCCCACGGAATCCAGTTGTTCGGATCCAATAAGTCTTTGGAATGCTCAAATTCTTTTATCCCAAAGGCCAAGGTAGCTTTCCATTCTTTACTGACACCTTGCGCCCATCCTAAACGGTTTATCTGTTGATAGTTATCATCTGTGTGAATCATTCTCGTTTTCCGTTCGATTAATTTTCCAAGGGGGACCAAAAATACTCCCCATATTGCTTCATCCTTATGTTTCCTTGCGTCTCAACACCGTCACATGAGTCACAATATATTGATATTTACGCACATGTTCACGAATCAGTAACGGCATATCTTCCTCTTTCACCAATTCAAAAGTCTCACCCAGTGCCGCACGAATCCCATCTTTGGATGACAAAGCATTACCCTCTCGTTCATAACCACCGAGCCAAGCATCAATCGGGGTAAATTGTTCCATCCAAGTATAAGGTGACATCACCACCAGCAAACCACCTGGACGTACCAACCCCATATAGCCACCCATTCGTCCTAAACAGGCTTTAGGGCTGGGCAAGCGATCCAATAAGTTTGCCAATAGTACCGCATCAAATCCAACCAAATCGGGTGGCAGCGCACACGCATCCGCTTGGCGGAATGTGGTACGATTGCGAACAATCGCGGAATCTATAGTGGCGGTGATGGTTTGACCTAATTCGCCCTCATCTTTGCGAAAATAAGTCGTGTGGCCATCACGCTTCAAAGTGTTAGCCGCCTCAATAAAGGATTCACTTAAATCAATCCCCCCCCCTTCTTTATACGTGCGTGCCAACTCAAACACGGCCCGCCCAACCGAACAACCCACATCAATCGCCCGTTCCGTTTTAATC
>JAYQWI020001498.1:0-8444 GCA_035871815.2 Candidatus Parabeggiatoa communis | reverse complement strand
TCATTCTCTGCGGCTCTGCGGCTCTGCGTGAGCCGACAGTTTGTGACATAAGATTTGTGTGCATAGAGTAGCCCTGCGGGATAATTTATTTTTTTGATATTCCTAAATACAAAAAAAGGGCAACCACAAGGGATTGCCCCTACAAATAATGTATTTCATACAAAAGGGAAAGGCTATATAGACATCCTAAATGAGTTGTAAATTTTATCCCACGAATGAATTTAAAGCCTTTAAAGCCGATTTTCTTCACGAATCATTTAGGCGTAGTATAGTAAACTCTCTATATTTATAATCAAATTTTTATCAAGCTAAATCTTCTTCGCTGGAATTGATCTCTCCGTTAAGTACTGAACCACAAATAAACCGGTATTTTACCGCAAAGAGACGCGAAGCATCGCGTCTCTACAATTCGCTGTTTCGTTCCGACGCGATCGCGAAGCGTCTCTAATGACAAATAAACATTGCTTTTATTAAAATACCTCAAAATTTATGGTTCAGTACTTATAATCAAAAATTTTGGCTTTAGCCATAAAAAAATAACCAACATGATCAAAAGTGATAAATCAGTCGGTGTCAGTGGAGACTTTGAAATTTTAATCGGGAGCGGCCGCGCTTGTGGCATCCGCTTAACGACAATAGAAGTACCTGAGATTGCGCGTAAACATGCCATTTTTAAACGTATTGGAGATCGTTTATTTATTCAAGACTTAGGCTCTAAATCGGGCACTTTTCTTGATGGTAGGCGATTACCTAAAAAAATGTGGGAAGAAATTGTTCAAAAAGCCACGGGGCATAATGAGATTAAATTAGGTCAAACACCGATTGGTATTGATGCCCAATTGTTTCGAGGCAGGCCGCGTGCTGGAATAGAAACAACCGCTTTGTATTATAAAGTCTCCGGCAAAATGATTTGTAATGGGGCCTATTTACGTGCGAAACCGGGAACAATGACGGCGATTATGGGCCCGGCAGGTTGTGGTAAAAGTACTTTACTGGATTTAGTCAATGGTTATCGCGCACCAACGAGCGGCCAAGTTTTGGTGACAAGAGATCAAGACATCATTAATGTTCATCAAGATTACGGCAAAGTCCGAGAATGGCTAGGTTATTTACCACAAGATGATATGATGATTCCCGAATTGACGGTTTCTCAGTCATTAAATTATTGTTTACGTTTACAATTTATCGGATTAGCCGCGTCAATACGACAGATCATGATTCGTAAAACGTGCTATAACTTAGGTTTTGATGAAAATCGGCTGAATAAATTTTTAAATACCGTTATTGGTTCTTCTGAATCAGGGATTCGCGGTTTAAGTGGCGGTGAAAGAAAAAGGGCGAATTTAGCCCATGAATTGATAGCGATGCCTTTGATTTTATTACTAGATGAACCTACATCAGGCCTGTCTTCAGTCGATGCTGACAAAATTGTGAGATTATTACAATCTGTAACACAACTTGATGAGTTAACCACGATTGCTACCATACATCAACCCAGTCGTGATACTTATGAACGTTTTGATAATTTGTTATTAATGGATCATGGTGGCAGAGTCGCCTACTATGGCTCAACAAAAGAAGCCACGGCTTATTTTGAACAAATCACCTCAATAGCTTGTGAAAATCGTAATCCAGCAGAATATTTACTGGAAATATTAGATAATCCCTATTACAACCAAAAAATGACTCAGTTTTCTGAACAGAGACAACCTAGATTGAGTATGATAACGCCTTTATCTGTGCGGTGAATAATGAGCGAGCAATGATGACTTATAAAACTTAGCGCCACAGCGAAAAGCATGAGCATTAAACATAAGGAATGATGATTATCATGATAAAATAAAGCAATACTGATGTGTTATCAGTGCTAATCTGGAGTGGTGAAAACCAGGTTATTTTGTCCCAAAAACGGCTCCCATTGGAATGACGCATTGACAAAAAATGAGATAAAAAATAGTCACTTAAATAACTTTAGTTTCATTAACCATTAACTATTAACCATTAACCCTTTTTATCACCCCAGTGCAAATCATGTCGTCAATAAAATCAGCGTTCAATCAAAATGCCTCATCAACGTCTCCCAAAAACAACTTTTAGCCTATTATTTTCACAATGGATAATTTTAATACAACGCAATTTTCACGTTTTTTTTGCGGATAAACTCAATTTATCATTAATTATCCTACAAGTGCCCCTAATCGCGATGCTCATTATTGTGGCTTTTTATAATTTTGATCGTGATAAACAGAATTTTGATGAAGCGGCAAGAATATTATATTATTTCGGGGTGATGAAAGAACCCTTAAAACAAGCCGATAAAACGATTAATATTGATAAATTACATAGATATGCTAAAAAACTCGCTCAAGAAACGGATATTGATACACGTTATGATTATATCAGATCAACAATTGAACCTTTTTTTGATCAAAAAAAAGTCCCTTTACCTGATTTTAAATTACAAGTTAAGGGAGAAATCGAACTGATCAGTGATCTAGCCAGTATGCGACGCGGCAGTGTTTATTTTCTATTAATTGCCGCCAGTATTTGGTTTGGCATCATGGGATCATGCAAAGAAATTGTCACAGAGCAACCGCTTTTAAAAAGAGAAATTCGCTCCTATTTATTTATGTTGCCCTATTTATCCGCAAAAGTGTTTGTTTTAAGCTGTATTTTAGGCCTACAAACCGGCTTATTATCCATAATCGTTGTACCAAAATTGCTAGAACTGTCTTGGAACAATACAATAGAAATTTGGCTCATATTATGGATAGCGGCCTTTGTCTCCGCCGCTTTAGGTTTATTGATCTCCTGCATTGTAAGCAGTTATCGCGTCGCCCTGACTTTAGTACCCTTACTGATGATTCCCCAATTATTATTTGGTGGCTTACTTCGCCCACAAGTTGATTTAGATCAAAGTATCTTATCTCAACTGGCTAATGGCTTAAGCGCAATCACTATCCAAAGATGGGCTTTTGAATCAATCTTAACAACCGATCCGTATGCCAAAGAAGGCATATTAAAACTACAAGTCAACCCAAAAAGTCGCCGCGAACTTGAACTGGTTGAAGCCAAAAATACATCACTCGTCAGTTCATTTTTTAAACAACGACACTGGGGAGATTTTAAAAT
The DNA here is from genome assembly GCA_035871815.2 of Candidatus Parabeggiatoa communis. Classification (GTDB taxonomy): domain Bacteria; phylum Pseudomonadota; class Gammaproteobacteria; order Beggiatoales; family Beggiatoaceae; genus Parabeggiatoa; species Parabeggiatoa communis. The sequence continues at coordinate 5,312 of JAYQWI020001498.1, read as the reverse complement.
GGGCCATCTTTGGCCCCCATTATTCTATTTACTCAGCGCAAGCCTCGTCTTTCTGATTGGCGGTTATATTGCACTGCGCTGGCGCTTTACTTAATCAATAAATTATCAATATTTAATTATCAATATTTAATTATCAATTATCGTTAGCCAGCGATTTATATTGATTTTCAGAAATTTTAGGGTGAAGACGCCTAATTTTAGGGCGAACACACCCAAATAAACCATTGATTTTTCAATCTTCTTTTTATATCATTTTTTTAACGAGTGATGTTCATTTATAAGAGAAGTCTTATTAATTTGGATTGTAAAACAAGGATTTATGAACGCTAAATAGAACTGATAACTGACAAGGAGCCTTTATGCGTTATATCATACCCGTTTTAACAACACTTACTTTATACTGTCTCAGTTTAGGGGCCACTTATGCCCTTTCTATTGAAATGGTTGATCAGCTTGATATCAAGGCCATCAAAAGCATCAATATCATACAAAATGAAGATGAATTTAGGGCCGCTGTTGTTGTACAGTTCAGCACTTCAGCTAAATCAGCCCTGAAATTCAGAAAGGCTAACTTTGTTATCACCCTAGATGATGGTAAAGGGCAAGGTATTCTTTTGGGGAATACCGAATCTGAAGAAATGCTTTTTCCGGCCAGCGAGAATGGCATAGAAACACTGAAAGAAGAAATATTGGATGTTTTTGTGGGTAAAAATGAGATCAACACCATCAATCGCTTGATTCAACTGTTCAATCTCATTGGTAATCCAGATGCCGAATTTACAATGAGGTTATCAGGCACAACCGAAGTCGGCACAAAAGCGAGACGAGGTTGGATTTATCAAGGCGAAGTTGAAATAGAAGAATTTACCTTCCACCCAACGATTCAACGAGAAGTGCTATTTAAATAAAGCCTTGTCGTTTGTAGTAATCGTTTGTAGTAGGCGCGAAAGCGACTTTCCATTAAAAAGCAACTTGCATTTTTCTTTACAATTCATTAAGATAAATCACATCAATCAGGTTTATTTATTCCCCAAGTGGTAGCAATAAGTCTACTGTTGATAATTGATAATTGTTCATTGTTCATTGATTGATAATTAAGGAGAATAAGACTAAGATATGTACGCTGTAATTCAAACAGGCGGCAAACAATACAAAGTCGCACCGGGGCATACCCTCAGAATAGACAAAATTCTTACCGAAGTGGGCGAAAACGTTGATTTTAAGAACGTTTTGATGGTAGGTAATGGTGAGGATATAAGGATTGGAACACCGATTGTTGACAAGGGTAAAGTCACCGCAACGGTGTTAGAACAAGGACGCGGCAAAAAAATAAAAATCATTAAATTTAAACGCCGTAAACACCATCTCAAGCGAATGGGACATCGTCAACATTATACCGATGTGAAAATTACCGGTATTATGGCTGACGGTATTGAAGCAACCTGGACAATGCCCGAGCCTAAGACCGAAAATGTTGAAGCCGCGCCGTCAGAAGCGGAAACGCAAAATGTTGAGGGAGCACCCGTAGTGGAAACGCCAAGCAGTGAAGCGTCAGCTAATCCAACGAGTGAAGTTCAAACCGGTGAAGCAACGCCAGCAGCTCAAACACCAGAAACTGAAACCGCGCCACAAGAAGGCAAAGTGGCAGAAGATAAAACGAGGTAATCGAATAAATGGCACATAAAAAAGCAGGTGGTAGTAGTCGCAACGGGCGTGATTCAAAATCCAAACGCTTAGGTGTTAAACGCTTTGGCGATCAACAAGTCATAGCGGGCAATATTTTAGTCCGTCAACGGGGTACAAAATTTCATCCTGGTCTAAATGTAGGCAGAGGCAAAGATGATACGCTATACGCGACAGCGGATGGCATCGTCAAGTTTAAAAGACACGGCCCGAAAAACCGTCAATTTATCAGCGTTATCCCCCCCGAATTGCAGCAGCAAGCGGCAGCAGTTCCAGTTCCAGCACCAGCACCGTAGTGTCGTGGTGCAATTTATAGTAGAGACGCACGGCCGTGCGTCTTTAGGGCCGTGTGTCTTTAGGGCCGTGCGTCTCTACGGCACACCCAATGATTTTTCTGAAATCTATATCGGTGGGCAACGCCCACCCAATATATTATATCTCCTTTCCCTTTCCCTTTATTCCTCCTTTCCCCTTTCTCCTTTCTCTTATGAAATTTGTTGATGAAGCCACAATTGAAGTCATCGCAGGCAAAGGCGGTGATGGTTGCCTAAGCTTTCGGCGCGAAAAATTTATCCCTTATGGCGGGCCTAACGGCGGTGATGGCGGCGATGGCGGTAGCGTCTATTTACAAGCCGATAGCGGTTTAAACACCTTAGTCGATTTTCGTTTTAAACGTTTATTTCGTGCCAAAGTCGGTCAAAATGGTCAAGGTAGCGAATGCACCGGCAAAAAGGGTGAGGATTTCTTCCTAAAAGTGCCCGTAGGCACATTAGTTTACGATGTCGATACCGAAGAATTTCTAGGTGATTTAGTCAAGTCAACCCAAACCTTATTAGTCGCAAAAGGCGGACACCACGGATTAGGTAATGTCCATTTTAAAAGCAGTACGAATCGAGCCCCGCAGCGCATCACCAAAGGCACCACCGGAGAAATTCGTACCTTACGCCTAGAATTACAAGTCTTAGCCGATGTCGGTTTATTAGGTTTACCGAATGCCGGCAAATCCACCTTTATTCGCGCCGTCTCCAAAGCCCGCCCCAAAGTTGCTGACTATCCCTTTACCACCTTATACCCAAACTTAGGTGTCGTTTCAATTGAACTGGATCGCAGTTTTGTGATTGCCGATATACCCGGTTTAATTGAAGGCGCAGCCGAAGGCTTCGGTTTAGGGGTACAATTTCTCAGACATTTATCACGTACCCGTTTATTACTACACTTAGTAGACATCGCTCCACTGGATAGTGATCCCGTACAAGATACCCTCAAGATCATTCAAGAACTTGAAAAATACAGTTCCGAATTAGCCGCAAAAGAGCGTTGGCTTCTATTAAACAAAACCGATTTATTGCCACCCGATGAGCAAAAGCAACACTGTGAAGCCATTATTAAAGCATTAGACTGGCAAGGCCCCGTATTTCAGGTATCGGCCCTATCAAAGCAAGGCTGTCTTGACGTGTGTTATAAGGTGATGAATTATTTAGAAGACAAATAAACCTGATGTAGTCATGTAGGGTGGGTAGAGCGAAGCGAAACCCACCATTTACTCTCCTCCAGACGAATGCAAAATAAATTTGGTTTGAAAATCGGGCCTTCAAGATTTATTGATATGACCCTTTTTTTAGAAATGCGCCTTTTTTAACTACTTATTATCTCATCCCTCTATCTGTTCATTAAGTTTGGCAAAGAATTGATGCACATCTTCATGGATTTCATAAGCTGTCATATTCTCAGCCACTGTGCGACGGGTTAATTTGATCTGAAAATTGTCCTGTAAACGCTGAAAAAGACAATCCGATTTTTTGAATAACAACTTTTTACCGTCAACGACTTGAAAAACATTCGCTTTAACGGCCCTCCAAGTTTGATTAGGCGGTAATGTCAGGTTTTCACTGGCAAAAAACTCTTCAATCTGTTCTTCAATGGCGTTAAAAACCTTTTCATTTCTTTGAATTTTTTGCTTTGCAGCACGTATCCAACTGTCAGGAACTAATAAATAATTATCAATGTTTTTACGTTGCCATTCATGTAAGACAGGATTATCTGGCGGTGGATGAAATGCGTCATCATCATCATAATCAAAAAGTACGAAACGTTTAACCGGGTGAATGATTTGCTTGATACCGGCAAAATGCCGATCCGTATTCTCTTTCATCTGCTTTTTGGGCCCACCACCCATAATATGAAAACAAACTTTGCTCATACTTTCTTCTGTATTCAATACCTTAGCCCAACAACGTAACAAACGTTCATCATCTTCGCCTTCTACATATAACATCATGGGTGAATCAAGCAGTTGAGTGACTTCTAAATTCGACACATCTGCCATAGCTGTTAAAATAGCCGGTGTCGCTTGGATTCGTTGCGGTGTCAAACTGAGCAATGACATGATCTGGCTCACTTCAACACCCTTAATCAATTCCTCCGCATGAGTTGCAATCAGAAATTGGATATTTTTCTGATGTGATTTGGCATGAAAAAATTGAAAATATTCCAAAACCACACGCTGTAAATTGACATGCAAATGAGCATCGGGTTCATCTAAGAGAAGGGTTGTGGGTTGATAGCCATAAAGAAAGGCTAAAAGCGTCAAAGTTTGGTGAAAACCGCTACCCGCAGCAATAATGTCATAAGATTTTTGACCTTGTTTATATTTACAAATAATTTGGGTATCCACCCCTTTTTCATATTGGGGTGGTTTGAGTTCCACCGCAAAGCACTCTTTGACAATACCTTGAATCTCTTGCCAATCTTGGCGATTGGTTTCCCATACTCGCAAAAGTAAATTTCTTAAAACACTGCCCGGTTGCGCTTTACCCACCTGCTTGCGTAAAGGGGCATCATCGCGCCATTCTTCACTGTCTTCAAGCCCAGAAAACGGCGGCACATAAACAATAATGGGCAATAACTGATTCTTGTCTAAGGTTTGAAATGTTTTCCAACCCTCGGCGGGTATGGCATAAACTGTTTGGGGAGAGGCATAACGTAAATTGACTGCGAACGTATACGATTTACCGTTATGTGCTATCCAAGTGACTTTAATTTCAATCAAAATACGGGCTTGCTTTTTAGTACCATTTTGACTGGAATAATGACGCTCGGTACGTTCATTCCAAAGCAAATTGAATTGTGGAACGGGTAAAACGGTAAAATTGGGCAAAACAATTTGTATGCTTTTAGGTTCCCTGCGTTTAGCACGACGAAATTCATCAAGACAAAATTGCCAAATAGCTAAAGCTTGTAGAACAGTACTTTTTCCACTGTTATTGCGCCCAACCAACAAATCAAACGGCTCAAATTCATAAGTTTGTTCAGAAATACATTTAAAATTGCGTAAGACTAATTGGGTAATCACATTTTTACCTATACGATGATAATTTTATTCAGTTTATCAAACTTTAAACACACCAGCACTCTTTTTTGGTTTTCCTAGTTGCCCACCAATCAATGTAGGGGGCCGGTAACGGCTTTTTGTTGCCCACCAATCTAAAGATTTTTTCTTGCGCCTCTTGCGCCTTTTGCGTTAAAAAAAATTACGATCTAGCTCCGGTAGTGCGGACTACCCTAATCCGCACTGTACCCAAGGCATGTTATTTGCCAAAACACTCAGACAAATTCCTTCAGCAATTCAT
>JAYQWI020001497.1:0-8565 GCA_035871815.2 Candidatus Parabeggiatoa communis | reverse complement strand
ATGCGTTTTATCAAATTTTTCCATTAAGTCTAAAAGGGGTAGCCCTAAAGGGACGACTTCAATTTGTTTACTCATGGCCTCGCCGACAGTGATACTGTCCATGACGAAGAGTTCTTGCCCTGGTGCGCCTCTTCTGACTTTGATGCCGCGTCGTACTAATTTCATGGTGTACATTGAACTGGGATGTATGCTTTGCGCGACTAGGGTGCTGATGACGGTGGCTAACATGATGGGTAGGATGATGTGGTAGTTACCGGTGAGTTCAAAGGCGACGATTATGGCTGTGACGGGGGCATGGGCGGCTCCGCCAAAAAAGGCGGCCATGCCGGCCATCGCGTAAGCACCAGCTGGGGCTGTGATGGCGGGGAACCACATATTAACCAGATGTCCAAAACTGCCGCCGAGCATGGCTCCCATAAATAATGTTGGGGTAAATGTGCCGCCTGATCCGCCTGATCCGAGCGTTAAGCTGGTGGTGAAGATTTTGATGATAAATAGCGCGAAAATGAGGTTGAGCGCCAAATCGCCGTTGAGGGCATCTTCCATGCTGGAATAGCCCATGCCAAAAAAACGGGGCATGCCGTCTGCTTGAAAAAAGGTGATCAGGCCTAAAATGCCGAGCAATAAACCGCCTAGGACGGGTTTAGCGTATTCAGAAAGCGGGATTTTATCCCAGAGTTCTTCCATCCAATATAAGACTTTGGTGAAACCAAAGGCGCTGGCACCGGCAAGTACGCCGAGTAGGGCGTATAGGAGTAATTCCCAAGAACTGACTAGGCTGTATAGGGGGACGATAAAAGATTTTTTATCGAAAAATTGGGCGATGGTGTCGGCGACGACGGCGGATATGACGACGGCACTGAAGTAGCGGGCTTCGAGATGGCCTAAGATGATTTCTAGGGCGAAAATCGATCCGGTGATGGGGGCGTGAAAGGTGGCGGCTATGCCGGCTCCTGCGCCACAGGCGAGTAATAGACGTATTCTTTCTTCGGTTAAGGTAAAAATTTGGCCGACGGTGGAACCTAATGCGGATCCGATTTGGGCTATGGGGCCTTCGAGTCCTACGGATCCGCCTGTGCCAATACAAAGCGCGGAGGATAATGATTTGACAACGCCGACTCGTGGATGAATGCGGCCGCCCCGTATTGATACGGCTTCTAGGACTTCAGAAACACCATGTCCTTTGGCTTCACGGGCAAAGTGTATGATAATTGGGGCAAAAATCATGGCACCTAGGGCGGGAATGAGTACGAGGTGATAAGCGCCTGCAAATTCTAGTAATCCCCATAATTTTGTTTCAAAAAAGATGTGATGTACGACTTCGACTAGCCATTCTGTAAAAATGGCCCCAAATCCTGCTCCAATGCCAACGATGACTGCTAATGTGGTGACAACAACAAAGTCGGGTAGGGTTTTGAATTTCCGTAAGAGTGTGGGTTGATTAAATGACATTTCGTTTGAATCAGATGATGACATGTGTCAGGACTCCTTTGTTCTCAAATTCACAATTTTAGGTTCGACGAAAAAATGTTCGGCGATCATTATATTAATAGAGGTAGAGACGCACGGCCGTGCGTCTCTACGGCCTCACCCTACAAATATGACATGGTTTGATATCAGTTCAATGGATGTATAATAAATTATTATAATATCTATTTAATAATATATATCATTTCGTATTATAGAATTATGAATGATTAATTGCTAATCTTTTTCTACCCCCCTATCAATTTGGTTTTTCACGCAAAAGTCATTGAAAACCGAGTAGAACGAAACTTCGTTCTGGAACGCAGATGACGGGCCGATAAACGAATAATTCATTGTGCGTGGAAATCACTTTTCACTTACTATTGAAGACGCAGATCGCGCAGTGGTGTGCCTACGGTGAAGTGATACAGGCTTTGATAATGGATATCGTTTAAGCCTAGCAAGCTATGAAAGGCCTCATCGAAATAGCATCCTATCCCGGTGCCGCGTGCGCCAACGGCTTCGGCTTCTAAATACAGAATTTGTCCAATGATGCCGGCTTCCCAAAATAACCGTCTATATGCCCAAGGTTTTGATTCTAAAGTGTTTTCAAATTCGGATAACATGCCGAGACTAAAGGCGCTGTCAGCGGCTATCTCTTGATGGCAAGAGATTTGTTGGGCAATTTGTTGGCCATCGCCACTGAGTAATTGATACAGTTGTAAATGTTTTGGACAGGCCGGTTTATTCCACTCAAAATCTTTATGTTGTAAAGCGGCACGTAGGTTTTCCTCAATGCCTTCGCGTCGTAATAGGATATAAAGCCCTGGTGATAAACCGGTGATTCTATGGACAAATAAGACTAAATGAAGGCATGGCTGATGGGGGAAGACATCCCAAGGGGCGGCACCGGGGCGTGGTAATGTCGTGTCGAGTAGGCGATAAAAGGCTTCTTGACTGAGCGGTGTGACACCATCAAATCTTTGAGCACTGCGACGTTGACGAATCAAGTCGGCTGCACGCTGAGTACAGGCAATAATAGGTGACAAGGGGGGGAGTGACGGCGCGGCCCAATCTGGCTCGATGGTAACGGGTTTGAGGGTGGCTTCTAGCACGGTATCAATAATAGGCCATTCATAGTCATGCTGGGGATCTAAAACGTTGGCTTTACCTGTCCAGCTTGTACCGGTTATGGCGGGTACTATCGAATCGCTTGATAAACGTGAGAGAGGCGGATAAGGGCTGTTTTCTTGAATCTGGGGGATTTCAATACATAACATCACTTCAGGCACTTCTGGCTCTTTTGGGTTGAAATCTTGATCTTGATCTAATCCGAGCGTGGTGATGATGTCGGTATCGGCCCAATTATCTAATACGAGTACTCGCCAGCCTAAGGTGGCTGCGGCATAACGGATTGCGGCTATGGCATGTCCAATATCATGCTGACAATAACGAAAGGCGCGTTCGCCGTATTTCCAAGCTTCGCGCCAGGGAATGGAGGTTAAACCGAATAAAAAACGTTGTTTTGATAAGGCTGCTTTAAGGCTTTCGGCACCTTTTGCCTCTAAAAGTCCACGTTGTTCTAAAACATGATCGCGGCTCATGTAGTGATAGACACCGGCGGGTATGTCGTCCAAGTGGGGGAGTACGATATAACCTTCGGTTGGGTGCAAATTGCCGCTGGAGGGATTGCAACGCAAGGCCCAACGATTATCGCCGTATTGTTTCCAAGCTGATATGGCTAAAGAGAGTTCTAATAAAGCCGCTATATGATTTAATGTTAATGGCTGTGGTGTGATAGCACCTGGTTGATATAAATCAAGATAGGCACTGTTTAGGCTATCCGCTACTTGTGGCAATTCAAAACGCTTCGTGCCGATATAGTGACGAAAACCATCGGGTTGTGCGTGCCAATTGATATGGGTAGGCCCTTTGGCATAGCGTTCAAAATGATGTTTAGTACGCTGATGGTAGGTTAATACGGTTTCATTAATCATAAGGTTTTCCAGTTAAGGCGATAAATCGCCTACGACAAACACTATATATTATTCGCCAATTGGGTTTCTGGGCGAGGCTGATATTTTGGAATTAAGGCCTCAATTTCGCTGATAAATTGCTTTAGTCGAGCAGGGATGGCGTTGGGTTGACATAAGGCAGCGCCTGAAATCATAAAGGTATTTTCTTGTCCCGTTTTGGAGGTGAGAGAAAACTTAATTTGGTTTATCTTAATACAAGGTTTTTTGAAACGAGTGCCGGTTGGCACATCAATCTGAGTTTGTGTGAATAAATTGAGTTTGTTACACATTTTTTCAATATGAATAAAATCATGATTTTGTAAATCAGATTGCCATGATTTCTCTATTTTATAAAACGCATAGTTGCCCCACGCTTTTTTGACTTCCTCAATACGATGAGGAGGGACGATGATTTTGTGAACGTATGACATTTGAGGAAAGGCATAGTTCATCAACTGGATTCTTGTATGAATTGGAAAGCGTGTTGTTTTCCTTAAATAGGTTAGGGTAATTTCTTCTAATTGAAAATTGTTTTCATTAATTGCTTTATGAGTTGGTTTATAATACGAGCTTGGCGTACAAGCTACGATTAAAAACCATAAGGCACTCGAAATGATAATAGCCTTTAAATAATTGATTTGCATATTTTTTCCTTTATGATGTCGAGTGACAACGTATTCTTGTTGCCCACCAGTTGTCTAATTAAGATGACTATTATAAACGCTAACTCTGATTGATTAATGATATTTTTGATTTCTACGCAAAAGTTTTTGCGCGCAAAAACGCTTGCAAAGAATGATAATTGATAATTGATAATTAATAATTGATAATTGATATGAGGTGTGTAATGACAAATTTTACAAAAATCAATTCGCGGAAAAAGTTTTGCGTGCAAAACTTTTGTCGCGAAACGTGTTTTGTGGCAGCGGTTGCAGCATTCAGTGTTTCAAGTGGAGTCAATGCTGGTGATATCGATTGGGCAACCTCGACGATCACACCCTTGAATGAGAGCACAATTCGCGCTTATGACTTGAAATATGCCCCCACGCCTGAAGTTTTGTATAATGTGGATTTCTTTTTTAATGAGGAAACGCTCTCATTTGAACCGGATGTGTCTACGCTGAAAACCGTTGATCCCGCTAAATATGCAGAAGCCGATTTGGCACGAGGGGGGCTTTTGTACGACAAATGGTGGAAAATCAATGGGGCCTCTGAACCAGCTAATACACATCCTGGTTATCCTGAAGTGGGCAGCCAAACTGGCTCAACAACGTGGCGTTGCAAAGAGTGTCATGGCTGGGATTACAAAGGTAAGGATGGCGTTTATGAGAGTGGTAGTAGCCACTACACGGGTATCAAAGGGCTTTATGATGTCCGAAACCAGCCGGCTGATATGATTTATGATGCCATTGCCAGAAAAGGTATGTTACTGTCCGAACAGGATATCTGGGATTTGACTCAGTTCCTGAAAGAAGGGCAGGTTGACATGAACAAGTCTATTATTTTCTCTGGTGCCCAAAAGAAAGCGGCCACTGGTGATGCAGAAAAGGGTAGTCTGTTATATGAAGGCGCTGGCGGTTGCCTGAAATGTCATGGTGAAGACGGTAATAAAATCTCAAATGTTTCTGTCGGCACGGTTGTCAATGATAATCCTTGGGAAGGCTTGCATAAGATTCGCTTTGGACAACCGGGAACAAAAATGCCTTCGGCGATCAGTAAGGGCTTATCGCTTCAGGAGCAGATCGATATTTTGACTTATGCTCAAACTTTGTCTCAATTGGAATCTGATTCTCATTAAGCTGATATGATAGGGTGGGCAACACGCTTTTCCCACTCTACATTATAGAGTACAACGAATGATGGGCCGATAAACGAATTAATATCGGGGGAAAATGAAAACGGGTGCTTTGATTTAATTAAGTGGTATCCATTTTTGATACATAGAGTCTTTCATTCATAAAGAATCAAAATTCGTTTATCGGCCTATCATCCGTTGTACTGATGAGACATTAACCCGTTTAGGGTTGCCCAATAACAACAAAACAAAAATATGAGTCATTCAAAGACTAGAACAGAAGAGATTCGTCGTTTTATCCTTGAACAGGTTGAAACCAATCCAGCAAACATCGTCAATCAAACTGAACAAACTTATGATATCACCAGACAAACCGTCAATAAACATATTCGATATTTGATCAATAATAATCTACTTGAAGCGCATGGTACGACGCGAAATAGACACTATTTGCTCAAAGTGTTGACTGAAAAATCAATTGATTTATTGATTACTAATGGATTAGAAGAAGATCGTGTTTGGCGAGAAGAATTTTCTTTTTTAATCAAGGAATTACATGAGAATGCGTTTGAAATTGGATACTACGGATTTACAGAAATGCTAAATAACGCTATTGATCATTCATCTGGTAGTCAAGTGACGATTACCTTCAAACAAACGGCCGTCACAACAACAATCACGATGCTTGATAATGGGGAAGGCATTTTCAGAAAAATTCAAAAAGCTTATCATCTTGAAGATGAAAGACAGGCTATTTTGGAATTATCAAAAGGTAAATTGACAACGGATCCAGATAATCATACGGGTCAAGGCATCTTTTTTACTTCACGGATGTTTGATGACTTTATGATTTACTCAAATGGTGTGTTTTTCTCTCACAACCTACACCCTAGTGAAGAGTGGATAACAGCTGGAAATAGAATTGAAAGTGGAACAATGATAATGATGAAATTGTTCAACAATACCAAACGAACAGATAAAGAAGTTTTTGATCAGTTTGCATCGGAAGATGAAGATTATCAATTTTCTAAAACGATTGTGCCGGTTCGTTTGGCAAGATATGGAGATGAGCAATTAGTGTCACGTTCCCAAGCTAAGCGACTGATGGCCAGAATGGATTGTTTTCAGGTTGTTTTGTTAGACTTCAATGCTGTAGAAACTATCGGACAAGCTTTTGCAGATCAAATATTTCGCGTTTTTACGCGACATCATCCTGATATTAAAATAGTTCATATCAATACAAATGAAGCCGTCATGCGAATGATTAAACGCGCTTTATAAATATTAAATCCTTTCAATGTTGAGCCGTTTTAACCCATTATTTCAGGAAAAACAATATGACGAGAAAAACAGAACGGGGTATTCATGAACTCTATGCAGAAGACCCTGAAAAAGCGGATTGGTTGCTCTGGGGTAGAAAAACTGATCCGGTAACACGAAGAGGATTCCTGACTAAGAGCAGTTTATTGGCAATGGGGGCCGTATTGGGTGCGACGATTCCATTTGCTGAGAATATGCTAGGGGGATTGATTCCAGCCGCTTTGGCTCAGAGCGATGAGGGATTTAAAATACCCGGCAAAGAGGGCCTCATTGTTCTCAATGACAAGCCGATTAATGCAGAAACGCCTCCCCATTTATTAGATGATGAGATTACCCCTGCTAACCGATTTTTTGTCAGAAATAATGGGATTCCACCTGCCATTGAGGACATTGATCCCAAAAAATGGACATTAGAAATCGCGGGAGAATCTTGTGAAAAACCGACAACTTTTACGTTGGACGAGTTGAAGCAGAAGTTTGAAACGATCACTTTACAACTTCACTTGGAATGTGGTGGCAATGGCCGCAGTGAATACACGCCGCCCGCTCAAGGTAATCAATGGTCAGTCGGTGCCATCGGTTGCCCTCAGTGGACGGGTGTCAGATTAAAAGAGGTGCTTGAATTTTGTGGGATTAAGAGCGATGCGGTTTATATGGCTTACTATGGGGCAGACACCCATTTAAGCGGTGATCCTGATAAAGTGGTCATTTCTCGTGGTGTGCCTATCACTAAGGCATTGGAAAATGAAAGCTTGATTGCTTGGTCCATGAATGGCGAAGACATTCCGCTTCTCAATGGTTATCCGTTAAGATTAGTTTGTGGAGGTTGGCCAGCCTCTGTTTCGGGTAAATGGCTGAACAAGATCGTGATTAGAAATCAAGTTCACGATGGGCCTAAAATGGGGGGACAATCTTATCGCGTACCTTGTGAATCAGTCGCCCAGGGTACGCGAGTGCCTGATGAAGAAATGTGTATTATTGAATCCATGCCAGTCAAGTCCATCGTGACGTTTCCACAATCTGGGATCATACATGAACTGGGTCAACCCTTGGCGGTAAGAGGCCAGGCTTGGGCAGGTGATTTTGAAGTCAGCGAATTGTCTGTTTCCAAAGATTTCGGTATGACTTGGCACAAGGCGGATCTGAACCCCCCTGTCAACCGGTTAGCTTGGCAACGCTGGTTTGCAACGCTTGAGTTTCATAAAAAAGGCTATTATGAAGTTTGGGCTAGGGCGGTTGATAGTCAAGGGCGTTCACAGCCTATGGTGTTACCGGGTTGGAATCCAAGAGGCTATCTCAATAATGCTTGTCACCGCATTGCAATACAGGTAGTGTAAAACATGAACCGTCACAGCTTAATAGGATTCACTTTGTTGCTATTACTGTTCACTGGGGTTAATGCCAAAGAAATTGATCCTGAAAGTGGGTTGATTATTGACGATAACCTTGAACAGGTTAAAACCAATTGTACGGTGTGCCATTCTGCCCAAAATATTATACGGCAATCAGGTACACGGTTGACTTGGTTAGGTTTGATTCGGTGGATGCAAAATACGCAGGGCCTGTGGGAATTGGATGCCGATACTGAGGAAAAGATACTGGATTATTTGGAAACCCATTATGGTTTGAAAGAGGAAAGCTATCGACGCGCATTGATTTCTCCCATCCTGATGCCACCTAATCCTTACAAAACGCAGGCGACTTTAACCGTCGTCAGTTTACAAGAGGTTTATCAATCAGGTGAGATGCTTAACGTCGATTTAATGGTTCAGTTTCAAGAATCCTATAGTAAAGGACGACTTGATCTTTGGGTAGCCATTCATTTACCCAATACACCCGATTCTGAAATCCAGTTTATCAGTGGCACGCCTTCGGCCCCTTTATTTAATCTTGAACCTCAACCTTTCCAACGTTCATTGGAAGCCGTGAATAAGCGTTATAGCATTTTAAAGGATTTTCCTTTGTCTT
>JAYQWI020001496.1:0-6293 GCA_035871815.2 Candidatus Parabeggiatoa communis | reverse complement strand
CACCGTCTAAGCCTTTGGAGAGGAAGGCTCTGGCTTTTGCAATATGCTTTAAGCGAAACCGTCCTCTGTGAATTAGGAATTTAACACTAAATCAATATATAGTTATTTATAGATAGGTTTAGGTAAGTTTGAAATAACGGTCGTTATGCGTTCTTTGAGAATAACACCATTCATACTTTTTACTAAAATTTTATTGAGCGGAGATAATTATGCTGAGAAAACCCCTCACTCTAATAAGCTATTGGTGCGCCTGCGTGTTGCTCAGTGCTAATGTAGTCGTCCATGCTGAAACGGCGGTCGCCGAGAATAATCCAATTCAAACTGGTGAAGAGATTACGCCTCAAAAACCAGCCATTCCAGAACCAAAGCAGATTCCTACGACTGCAAAACCAATGACAATACAAGACATTGTTGCGAAGAAGATTGCTGTATCCCGTGCGCCTAAAAAACCTGCTTTAAGTGAGCATGTCTTAGAGCTGAAAGAAGAAAGTGCCGTTATTTCGTTAGAAAACAGTATCCAAGCTGAAAAATTTCGGACGGAGTTATTAAGCCTAGAACATGAGAAAAACAAGCTCGTGCTTGAAAATGAAGTGTTGCTAGAAAAAGTACGTTATCAATTGGCTGAATTAAGCACCGAAAAAGAGCGTATTTTGCTTGAAAACGATGTTGCTGAAGCGAAACAAACCCAAACTTTAGCTAATTTAGTTGCCAAGAAAACCCGTTTGGAACTTGAGAATGAAATTTCTGAAGAAGAGCAAACCCAACATTGGACGCAAACTGAGCAAGAAAAAGCAAAATTAAAGTTGCAAAACGAGATTACAGAGCAGGGAAACCGTTCTGAAGAATTAAAAATTCAGTTAGAATTGACCAAGTTAAACTTTGAGTTATCGAAAATTGAATTTGAAAAAGCAAAACGTACTGCGGATATTGAAGAATTAGGTGAGCGTATTGCAGAACGTGAGCAAAGAGAATTATGGGAAAGTGAAGCGAATAAAGAGCCTGAATTATTGGAAGAACCTTTTGTTAATGGCAAATTGATTTTAAGTGATCGCAAAATTGAGTTAGACCCAATTATTATGCGGGGTACGGCTGAATATGTGACTGAACGGATTGACTATTTTAACAATAAAAATTCTGATTACCCTATCTTCATCGTGATTGATGTTTGTTATGGCGGTTCAGTTGCCGAAGGTGCGAAAATTTTAGAAGCGATGGAAGCCAGCAGTGCCCCCATTTATGTGATTGTAAAATCATTAGCAGCAAGCATGGCAGCCGTTATTACAACCTTAGCAGAGCGTTCTTATGCCTACCCAAATGCAATTTTAATCCACCATCAAATGTGGGGTGGTTTTATGGGTAATATCAAAGAGCAACAAGAACAGTTAGAAATGATGAAAGAATGGGCAAGACGTTTGATGAAGCCTGTTTCTGACAAAATGGGCATGCCCATGGATGAATTCGTTGAAATGATGTATGAGCACAGTTCAACGGGTGATTGGAATGAATTTGCTGATGATGCCGTGAGTTTGAAATGGGTTGATTTTATTACAGAAGATATTCGTGATACTTCTTATATTAAACAGCCATCAGACGAAAACAAAGAAGAAGATTTCTTTTTCATATTGAAATCTAAAAACTTCCACTTGAAAGAGCAACTCGATCAGCAAGGCGATAAGTATGTACAGTTACCACGTTTAGGTCCTTATGATTTCTATCATTTGTATAACCCAGACAATTACTATCGTTATTAAGGGGACTGGTCGTCTTTTTGAATAGGGTCTCATGTTTGAGCCTTATTCAGAACGGTCAGCTTAAATGTTTTAGATGATTTAACCTTATGCTTATTATTGAGTTAATCAGTTTATACATTTTGCTGCCACTGATTTTTTACTTTCAATGGTTAGCAAAACCCTACTTTTTAGCAGTGTTGTTACTTGTTTTGATTTATGCTGTTATTTTGCTATATCGAGATAAAAATTTCAAAAATAGTAATTTATAGTGTTTAGGTAAAATAAAATATTTAAAAATCATTTTGTTACGATTTGCAATTCCTGCCATTTTACTAACTATCCTCGCTTATTATTATTTTCACGATTTATTTTTACGTTTTCCCTCCCACCGTTCACAATTATGGCTATTGGTCATGATGTTATATCTCCTATTATCTGCTTATTCACAAGAAATCATTTCCAGAGTCTTTTTCTTTCAACGTTATGCGCATTTATTTCCCAATATCAAACTATTAATTTTGATGAAAGTCCTAATTATTTGCTTGGATGCACATTTTGTTTGCCAATTGGATAGCAATTATTTTATCATTTATCAGCGGACTGTTTTTTGCGCAAACTTATTACAAAACCCGCTCGGCATTATTGGTGACAATTGAACATATTTTGTATGGTAACTTTTTGTTTACAATTGGTTTAGGTTGGTTTTTTATCATGGAAATCAATTGGGATAAATTAGATTTGGTCGGAAATTCTGTTATCTTGGATGTATTGAATGATATGAAACAACAAATGGAGTAGGGCAAACTTTTTGGCATTTAAAAACCTTACGCTGTAGATAATTATCCTTATCTAGCTTAGAATTATTGACAACACAGTTCGACTTTTAAGGAAAGCTCATGATTAGAATCTTTATTGGGTTTGACCCGCTTGAAACCGTCGCTTTTCACACTTTAGCGCATAGTATTTTAGCTCGTTCAACAATGCCTGTCTCTATTATTCCATTGAATTTGAAAAATTTGGGGAGTTTGATGACCCGCGAGCGTAATCCGTTACAATCGACAGAGTTTTCATTTTCTCGATTTCTCACGCCTTATTTATCCAATTATGAGGGCTGGTCTATTTTTATGGACTGCGATATGTTGGTGTTAGATGACATCGTTAACTTGTGGAATTTGCGTAATAATCATTATGCTGTTCAAGTTGTTAAACATAATCATGTCCCGAAAGAAGAAATCAAATTTCTCAATGCAAAGCAAACTAAGTATGAGAAGAAAAATTGGTCTAGCGTGATTTTATTTAACAATGAACGCTGTAAAGCTTTGACTCAAGATTATGTCAATACGGCAAGCGGTTTAGCATTACATCAATTTAAATGGTTGGAAAATGATGATTTAATTGGCGAAATCCCATCAAAATGGAATCATTTAGTTGGTTATGATGAGCCACGCCCAGATGCGTCATTAGTGCATTATACGATTGGCGGACCTTATTTTAATCAATGGATAGATTGTGAATATGCGAAAGAATGGGTTGATGAGCGTGAGGCAATGTCATTTGCGCAACAGGTTGAAATGGAAGGTTATTCAACGGGTGCTCAAAAAACCAAAAAACTTGATATTGATGTCAAAATTAATCTGACTTGAAATTTTAAGTAGTTTAAATGAGGTTATCGGAAAGCATTTTTTATGTGTTTGATGATAGCCTTTTTAGTGTTTTTGACCCTAAGTTATCGAAAAAAACAATTTTTTACTTCACATTTATAATTATTTTGGTATAATCGGCTTCTTTAAAGATTTTAGGCCGAGGTGGCGAAATTGGTAGACGCACCAGACTCAAAATCTGGCGATGGCAACATCGTGTCGGTTCGAGTCCGACTCTCGGCACCAAACCTTCCTGAATTGCACTCCTTCAGTTGCTAGTGATTTATCGAGCTTCCGCTGGAAAATGAAAAATTTGCTTTTATGCCGATTTTCCATAAAAAAACCAAACAAAATGTGATAAAGTATAAACGTTACTAGTTGCTCTACAATGCGAAGTCTGCTTGTGAGCTGCATTCAGTTATACTAGGCCTCCCTGTCCTAATAACATCATTGAGATAATGGGTCAGAATACACTATGTTTATTGAATATACCTTTACCATGGATGATGGGAAGGGGCTGCACTATCGAGTCGAATTTGATAGACCGCGTGACAAGATATTAGATAAAGCGCAGTACCCAGACTGGACGAAATTAGATTTTCATCAATGCCCCAATTGTCCATTAAAAATAGAAGAGTACTCGCATTGTCCTGTTGCGATAGACGCACATGAGATTTTATTAGGTTTTGCCGAAATTCTTTCATGTAAAGAAGTTGATATTTCAGTCAAAACGCCTGAACGTGAATATTTTAAACGTACAGATGCACAAACTGGTTTACGTGCCTTAATTGGTTTCGTAATGGCAAGTAGTGCTTGTCCTGTTTTATCACCTATGCGAGGCATGGCTTATTATCATTTGCCTTTTGCTTCACTAGATGAAACGGTATTTAGAATCACGTCTTCTTATTTGTTGCAGCAGTATTTTGTCTATAAGAAATCGGGGGAGTTTGATTTTGAATTTGCAGGCTTGAGAGAATATTTCAAAGAAATGCAAACCTTGAATTTTCACTTTTTAGAACGAATTCGAGCGGCATCTGAGGCTGATTCTAACTTAAACGTGTTGGCAACACTGTTTACAATTTCTTCAATGCTTTCACTTTCTTTAGATCGGCATTTGAAAGAAATTCAACACTTATTTGATAATCCTGAATAAGCTGCGTTCTAAACCACGTAAACTCATAAAGAACAGCTCTGCAACAGGACGTTGTTTAATAGAAGTGTAGGGATAGCTAATATAAGTTGTCTTCACTTCGGCGATACACGCAGCTAATACTCCCGTCAGAAGGCGATCATCTACTAGCATTATTTCAGTGGGTGATTTGCCTGTCAATGTGATGATTTGTTCAAGTCCATCAGGATAAGGCTTTTTCTTCACCGCAATAATAAATCGAATTTCTGCATGGTTTTGCTTAAAATAGGCAATGCGTTGTGATGTCGGTTTATTTGACAAAATGAAAATATTATTTCCCCCAAATACCTGCACACATTGTTGCAACCATCCATCTAGTTCTTGTAACGGTTGTAAGTCTCCATGTGGTGCGAGTACGCCATCAAAATCTAATACCAAAATCTTAATACCTAATTGCTTTAACTGTTGAGGGTTAATTTGCGCGGTTTGATAATAAGCGGGCGTTGCTTGGAAAACATTGGATATAGCATGGCGATAGGTTCGCAACATGGATATTGTATAAATAATGCGTTTTATCATAAATCGTTTATCTTAAATGATGAGGAGTGCAAGATTTATCTTGCTCGTACAAACTTACACTCCTGCCTACGAGCTTAATTTTGGGACATTTTAAGTTGTAAAAAGTACTTAAACCATTGTTATTATAAAATCGCCTTAATTTTTTCTTTTATCATCAAAATCAGCCACTTTTGACATTTTAACTTGGCGCATTAATGCCGAACGCTGACGACGTAAATTTGTTTGCTCCGGTGCTTTCTCAATGGCTTGATTTAACAACGTTAAACCATCATACCAAATACCATTTTGCAAATAGGATAGATAGGCTTCTTTATCATTGACCTTCAATTGGCGAGCTAACTCACTGTCAGGTTTAATATATTTGATTGTGCCGCTGGCAATTAAATCACCTGTGCGTTCTAACGGATCAGGTACAATGGCGACAAACCACTCATATTCCACACCTTCTTCTAAACTTAAATCAAAATCAGCCAAATTTACTGAATGAAAGCCTTGTTCACGCGCATCTTTACCTTCTGGCAATCCTAGGGTTAATTCTAAAACAGGATCAGACGCATGAATTTTATTAATTGCAAATTCTATCTCACCATTCCATCCCGAGGACAAATACCAATAAATGGAAGGTTGTGCTGTTGCAGTTAAGCCTGTGTGTGGCGGTACGATTGGCGCGATTAATTTTGGAAATGGCAAATAACCACCTAAATCAACGGCATGGTCGTCATGGGCTTGTTGTGCTTTGATAGGTGTTGCTAATAATTTTTGTCCAATATCACGAGTCATGCCTTTGGATACGCTACGTGCCACACTGCGTGACATACCTTTGATTTCCGAATAATGTTTGTTTGAGGCTTCAAGTGATGAAGGTACGTCTTCGACAACTCCGCGAGAAACGCCCCGTGAAATCCCTCTTGAGACTCCGCGAGAAACGCCCCGTGAAACTCCTCTTGAGACCCCGCGAGAAACGCCCCGTGAAACACCCCTTGAGACGCCGCGAGAAACGCCCCTTGAGACTCCGCGTGAAACGCCCCTTGAGACTCCGCGTGAAACGCCCCTTGAGACTCCGCGTGAAACGCCCCTTGAGACTCCGCGTGAATCGCCCCTTGAGACTCCGCGTGAAACGCCCCGTGAAACCCCTCTTGAAACTCCGCCTCCTTCTGATTCGTCAGCAAAACCTGCTTCACGTCTTCTTGTTGGAGCTTTTTGATCCTGAGGTTG
>JAYQWI020001495.1:0-14989 GCA_035871815.2 Candidatus Parabeggiatoa communis | reverse complement strand
CCCTGTATCAAATGCTCATTCAACCCCTTCAACTGCATGATATCAAAACGCTGGTGATTGTGCCAGACGGCATTTTACGCACGATACCCTTTGCCGCTTTACATGATGGTGAACACTTTATGATTGAAAAATATGCCTTGGCTACCCTAGCCAATTTGTGTTTAAAGCCTTCAAATCGTTCGCAACAAAAAACGATTTTGTTGAGTGGTTTATCTAAAGCCGTACAGTGCTTTTCTGGTTTACCTTGTGCAAAATATGAATTAGAACGCATTCAAAATATTTACAATGACACCGCTAAACCGTTGTTAAATAAAAGCTTTACGTATTCCAACTTACAAAAAAATCTCAACCAAACCGATTATGACATCGTGCATATTGCTTCTCATGCTCAATTTAGCCCGTATTTAGAAAAGACTTTTGTTTTAACCTACGATGATAAGCTAAACATAGATAAATTAAATCGCTTAATCAGCAACACGCAGTTGAAAACCAAATCACCAATAGAATTATTAACCCTCAGTGCTTGTGAAACTGGCATTGGTAATGATAGAGCCCCATTAGGATTAGCAGGTGTTGCGCTCAAAGCAGGCACACAAAGTGTTTTTGCCAGTTTATGGCCTATTGACGATGAAGCAACCCCAGCCGTTGTGATTGAATTTTACAAACAATTACAAACGCCTGGACTTTCCAAAGCCAAAGCTTTACAAAATGCACAAAAAAAGATGTTGACTGATAAACATTATGTGCGTTATCGCCATCCCTATTATTGGGCCGCATTTTTATTGATCGGACATTGGTTTTAAGGTAGTTGTCAGAGGTTCGAGTCGAAAACGGAAGCTTTCGACATTCCAAAATTTATTTTGCCTTGATGCGATTAATTTGAGTGCAAATGCGTCGATGCGATTAATTGAGATTGATAATGGCATTGATAATACGCCTCATGTTACCCTAGCTTCAGCTTTCCCTAATCCACCATCAAATTTGTTAAGTGCCTAGACAAAAATTTTGATGTATTTGAACGATGTTTAATGTTGATTTTTAGCCAAATCTAATACCTGATAATTTTTGTCTAAGCAGTTATAAATAAAACGCTGTATGCCACTTTTCTAACCCATTGATTTGTCAGCCTTGAAATGAATGTCATCAGAAATTTTAAAAATATTATTGTATAATCAATAACTTAACGAAAAAAGTGGCAGTTCGCCTTATCAAAAAAATTAGTTTTTATTTTATCACTCATTCAATTAGAATATATTCTAAATCTAATAAGGTGAAAAAGGAAGGTAAGGCTCGTCAAAATCCGATATAAGTTATTAATTTAAGAAAGATATCAGAAAATTTTTAAACAAGATATAAAAAAAACAGTCACTTATCATTTTTGTTTTATTATCAGCACTGAACAAAAAAAATTCTCAAAAAAGGAATTTGAATAAATAAAATTAATAATTTGTGTTAAATCGCTATAAACTCTAATCACAGCTTATGCAAACCCCTATAAGTAGGGACACATAAATTTTTTAACATAAATAAGTTTTGAAAACCTGTCAGGTTTGCTCTGTGAAATTATTTATATGAAAAACGATATTAACGCTGTGTGCAACTTTTCTAACCCATTGATTTTTCAGCCTTGAAATGAGTTGCTTAAGAGATTTTAAAAATATTGTTTTTTTTATAACTAAAAAAGTGGCACATTATGTTATATAATATAATAATTTGGTTAAAAAACTTTTGACCTATATAAGTTTGTCTAAATATGTAAGCCTTTCAGTGGACATCAAACTGATAACTGAAAAACGATAGGTGATGTGAGATTATCAAAATAAGTTATAATTAAATTTATATGAACAATTTAGATACGATATACGAACCTATTCAAATAAATTTATTGTGCAAAGGAAGCATGATCGAACATCTTGGGATAGAAATTACCGAGGTGGCTGATAAATTGGTTTGCGGAAAAATGCCAGTGGATCATCGTACTATTCAGCCTATGGGTTTATTGCACGGAGGTGCCTCTGTGGCTTTGGCTGAAACATTGGGAAGTCTTGCCGGGATGCGAGAATTGGATTTAGAAAAGCAGTTTTGTGTGGGCTTAGAAATCAACGCCAATCACATAAAAAGTGTGAAGGAAGGATATGTGTATGGAAAGGCTACCCCTATCCATATTGGTAAGAGAACTCAAGTTTGGGAAATACGAATCACTGATGATAAAGATAAATGTGTGTGCGTCAGCCGGATAACACTGGCTGTGGTGAACAAAACCGGTAAGTAAAATGAATAGTGAAATATTAACGCCTCTTCAGTTGGAACAATATTCTGAGCAACAGATACTGAATGCTTTTCTCCTCGCTGTTAAATCACATCAGGCATCAATTGCTATTTGGCGAATGCCTGATACAAAAGCAATTCATCTGGTTGTCAGTTTTGTGGATCGACTGCCTCGACGTGCAGTCGATTTAGCATCCAAGGCACCGGGATTTGTCATAAGTCCCTTTATAAATCAAAAGGAAAAAAATGCTGTTTTTATACCAGCCGAACTCTATTATTCTAGTGAGGGAGAAAACCGACAAATTGAAATAGCAAACACAAATGATGAAAAAAAGCAAAATTTTCTAAAAACACTACAGTCTTATTTGAGACGGAAAAGTATTACTAATGGTAATACATGTCAAATATGTTCAATTCCAGATTTTGGCAATCCAGAGCAGAAAACTCAATTCTTGTCTATAGTTAGGAAAGGGATTGATGCGATTAAGAAAGGTCAATTTCAGAAAGTGGTTATTGCACGGACAAAAACGATAGGATTAAGTCAACCATTTTATTTAGTTAATGGCTTTCAAAATCTCGCTAAAAGATACCCAAACACGTTCGTTTCTCTCGTTTCGACACCTGAACATGGCACTTGGATGGGGGCCAGTCCTGAATTGTTAATGAATGTGAATCAGGATTATATATTGCGTACCATGGCACTGGCAGGTACAAAACCCGCGACTTCAGATTGGACTCAAAAGGAAATCGAAGAACAGGAATTTGTTAAGCATTTTATTGTCAAGCAATTTCAGGAGGTAGGGGTACAAAAGTTTGATGTTTTTGGACCAAAAACTTTCACGCTGGGACATCTAATCCATTTGAAGACTGATTTTACAGTGGATTTGAAATCAACGGTTCAATCACCTGAATTAGTAGGTACATCCCTATTGCACCTTTTGCATCCGACACCAGCAGTTTGTGGATTACCAAAAAAACCAGCATTGCATTTTATTAATCAGCACGAATCCTTTGATCGCTCTTTTTATACTGGATATCTTGGACCCAGCAATATCCAAGAGGAAACCAGCCTTTATGTTAATCTCAGGTGTATGCAATTGTTAGATGACAAGGCTATTTTATACGCGGGTGCGGGCATTACTCGTGATTCTGATCCCATTAAGGAATGGGAAGAAACCAACTTGAAAATTAAAATGTTACTAAAGGTTATTAAGGATTGATTTAATGTACTATCAACCCATATTAAATATTGCTGAAATTTGTGCCCAAAAAGGCGTAGAGGATGCGATTTTATCGCCGGGTTCACGGTGTGCACCACTTATAATTGTGTTTGCCCGTCATCCTGAGATAGAAACGAAATCAGTCACTGACGAACGGACGGCTGCTTTTATCGCTTTAGGAATAGCCCAGCATAAACAAAAGCCAACGGTGTGTGTGTGTACCTCAGGAACAGCAGCACTTAACTATGGTCCGGCAATAGCAGAGGCTTTTTATCAGAATATTCCATTGATTGTTTTGACAGCAGATCGCCCCCCTGAATGGCTGGATCAGCAAGATGGGCAGACCATTCGTCAAAGCAATCTATATGGTTCTCATGTCAAGGCCAGCTACGATATACCGGTAAACCCTTCACATCCAGACGCGGTATGGCATGTGGAACGCACTATTTCGGAAGCGATTAACCTAGCCATGACGGTACCGTATGGACCTGTTCATTTGAATGTGCCTTTCAGGGAACCATTTTATCCAGAACCCAATGAACAACTAGAATTTGATACTTCTGTCAAGGTCATTGACCAAATGGAAAGCGATTGTGTGTTGAGCGAGTCTCAGTGGGATGAATTGATTGCCACCGCCAATAAAGTTAACAACATTGTTATTGTAGGTGGGCAAGAAAGGAAAGACCACAGACTTATTGAAGCTTTGAAGACGCTCAAGCAAAAAAACGCAATCACAGTCATTGGAGATATTATCACGAATCTTCATCCGCTAGAACACCTAATCCGATATCCGGATTTAGTTTTAATGCCAACAGCGGACAATTTCAAAAAGATATTACAGCCCAATTTGTTGATTACTTTTGGTCAATCCACTATCTCAAAGAATTTAAAACTTTATCTCAGGGAATATAAAGCAACCGATCATTGGCATATCCAGTTAGCTGGGCCAGTCGCGGACACTTATCAATCTTTGAGAAAGATTTTGCGAGTATCACCGGCTTATTTCTTCAAGGAATTTTTGCAACGGTTTGATGGACACCAACTGAATTTAGTGCATAATGAGTCTTGGTTAAAGCATGAAGAAGAAGTTAAAGCGCTATTCGACTCTTTTTGGGCTTCCAAACAAAACTTCACTGACCTTGAAGCTATAAAAAGGATTATGGACTGTCTGCCGGACAATAGTTTTCTTCATCTCGGCAATAGTACAGCGGTTCGTTATGCCAATTTTGTGGGATTAAATAACCCAACAATAGAGGTATTTTCCAATAGAGGCACCTCGGGTATTGATGGTTCCACGAGTACTGCGGTGGGACATAGCTTATCCACCACAAAATTGAATATCTTGATTGTGGGGGATGTCGCCTTTTTCTATGATAGAAATGCTTTATGGCATCAGCACTTACCCCCAAATCTGAGGATTGTCGTGATGAATAATCATGGTGGTGGAATATTTAAACTCATCAAAGGGCCAAGTCAACTGCCTGAAGTGAATGAGTTTTTTGTCACCAAGCAGCCTTTATGTGCTGAATTGACTGCCCAAGAGTTTAAGCTTGATTATCTGTTTTGTCACTCAAGAGAGGAATTGCAACAACATTTTGCCAGATTTTTTGTTGAAGATGGCACTGCCAAAATTCTCGAAATTTTTACAGATTTAGATACCAATACTAATATTTTTCATCAACTCAAGAGGCATATAAGTAATCGATATGGAAAG
Source organism: Candidatus Parabeggiatoa communis (assembly GCA_035871815.2). Classification (GTDB taxonomy): domain Bacteria; phylum Pseudomonadota; class Gammaproteobacteria; order Beggiatoales; family Beggiatoaceae; genus Parabeggiatoa; species Parabeggiatoa communis. The sequence continues at coordinate 9,787 of JAYQWI020001495.1, read as the reverse complement.
TAAATTTCCCTGGCAACCTATTAAAGAATATAAGGAAATTCTGTTTCAGTTTCATAATGGCATTGCCAAAATCAGTATTAATCGTCCGGAAGTGCATAATGCTTTCACACCGTTAACCGTCAAGGAGATGACTGAGGCCATGACTGTCTGTCGTGAAGACCCACAGATTGGTGTTATCATTCTCAGTGGCGAAGGTGGAAAAGCATTTTGTAGTGGTGGCGATCAAAGTGTCCGCGGACATGGAGGCTATGTAGGTGATGATGAAGTTCCACGATTGAACGTTTTGGAACTTCAAAAACAGATTCGTTCAATTCCGAAAGCGGTGATTGCGATGGTGGCGGGATGGGCTATCGGTGGAGGACATGTGCTACATGTGATTTGTGATCTGAGCATTGCTGCTGAAAATGCCCGTTTTGGTCAAACCGGCCCCAAGGTGGGATCATTTGATGGTGGTTTTGGTGCTTCTTATCTCGCTAGAGTAGTGGGACAGAAAAAAGCGCGGGAAATATGGTATTTATGTGATCAATATGATGCACAAGAAGCCTTGGCAATGGGGTTAGTTAACAAAGTTGTTCCGCTTGAACAATTGGAAGAAACCACGGTAGAATGGTGCAATAAGATTCTACAAAAATCACCCACAGCAATTAGGCTATTGAAATCTTCGTTTAACGCCGAACTGGATGGTCAAGCCGGCATTCAAGAACTGGCCGGAAATGCAACTTTGCTGTACTATATGATCGAGGAATCTAAGGAAGGGAAGAACGCCTTTTTGGAGAAACGGGCCCCTGATTTTAGCAAATTTCCTAAATTTCCATAACATTTATCGTGGTGCTATACTCATGGCGATCCTTCAGGCAGGTTGGCAAAAATACACATTACACTTCAAGCGTCCGAGTGGCACTTCTCGGGGAATATTGACAGAGAAAAATACTTGGTTTTTGTTGATAAGCCGAGTAGATCAACCCAAACTTATTGGTATAGGTGAATGTGGCCCCCTTAAGGGATTAAGCTTTGATGATCTTTCAGATTTTGAAGCAAAGCTAACAGAAGTCTGTCTGCATATTGAAGAGTATCAAGATACTTATCAAGATGCTCTGAAAGCGTTTCCTGCTATTCAATTTGGCCTCGAATCTGCTTTATTGGATTTACAAGCCAAAGGAACCAATATTTTATTCCCTTCCTCGTTTACAGAAGGGAAGACAACTATTGATATTAATGGATTAATCTGGATGGGTTCGCGGGAATATATGCATGAGCAGATCAAGACTAAATTGGCAGATGGATTTACTTGTCTCAAAATGAAGATCGGAACCCTTGATTTTGAGCAAGAATTATCGCTTCTAAAGGGAATTCGTCGTGAGTATCCGGCCCCAAAGGAAGTGGAACTCAGGGTGGATGCTAATGGTGCATTTTCGCCACAAGAGGCCCTAGAAAAATTAAAACGCTTGGCTGAGTTGGAACTCCATTCTATAGAACAGCCCATTCAAGCAGGACAAATTGATTTAATGGCAAATTTGTGTGAAACCACGCCTTTGCCTATTGCTTTGGATGAAGAATTGATTGGTGTCACAACAACAGAGGAAAGGGCTAATTTGCTTTCTACCATTAAACCCCAATATATCATTTTAAAACCAACGCTAGTCGGCGGTTTTAAGAATGCGGAAGACTGGATCAGCCTAGCGAATAAACGAAATATTCCATGGTGGATTACTTCTGCTTTGGAGTCCAATATTGGATTAAATGGCATTGCCCAGTGGACTGCGACGTTAGATAATGCTTTACCCCAAGGATTGGGTACGGGGCAATTGTATACCAATAATATTCCTTCACCATTAGTCATTCAAAATGGAACCCTTTGTTACGATAGGAATAAAGACTGGGACATTTCCAAGATTGAATCTGGTGTTTGCGAATGGGTACGCGGGGCTTCCTAACTTAATGATTGCAGAACATTAGATAAAACCGGTACTCGGTGGTCAATCGTTTTGTAAATGGTAAGGGAGAATTCAAAGAACCTCGCATTACCCTCACACAAAAAAATTATTTCATTTCCCTCAAAGTTGTCACTGAAATGGGCGGTTGGGGGAAATGATTTTTTATGAACTGCTTTCTATTTTCTGTCAGTCACCCTTACCAAAATCATTTATGAATTATTCTACTCTTTCGATCAACGGACATAAATACACAAAAACTCAATTACAATCTCTTTGTACCGAAAAGTTGAACGATCAAAATACGTTGACATGGGAAACAAGCATTTATTTATTTATCCGTGACTGGTTAGATGATTATCCAACACTTCAAGTCCAAACATCAGGTTCCACCGGTGCGCCAAAAAGAATCACCGTATTAAAAAATCAGATGATCCAATCTGCTCTGATGACAGGAAATTTTTTTAATCTTCAGGCTGGACAAAATGCCTTACTCTGTTTATCAGCAGGTTATATTGCCGGAAAAATGATGATAGTCCGGGCGTTAGTCTTAGGATTAAACCTGATAGCCGTAGAACCAACATCGAGGCCATTGGATAATATCCAAACTGAAATAATCCACTTTGCAGCAATGGTGCCATTCCAACTTCATACGCTTTTATTTGAATCTCTCCCAAATGTCACAGATAAACTCAAGCAAGTCCAAACTATTATTGTGGGAGGCGCGGCAGTTAATTCACGATTGTTTGAAGCGGTAAAAAATATCTCCCCAAAAGTTTATGCCACTTATGGCATGACGGAAACATTAAGTCATATTGCGCTCAGACCTCTCAATGGTTCAGAAGCGTCATTCTATTACCAGGCATTAGATGGTATTCAAATCAAACAAGATGAAAGAGGATGTTTAGTCATTCGCGCTCCCCAATTAATCAACACCGAACAATTAGTGACCAATGATCTGGTTACTATCCATTCAAATAAAACCTTCCAATTGTTGGGACGGGCGGATAATATTATCAACACGGGAGGCGTAAAAATTATTCCTGAGCAAGTGGAACAAAAACTGCACTCTTCAATTCCAGTGCAACGATTTATTATAACCAGTATCCCGGATGATAAGCTAGAACATCAAGTGATTTTATTGATCGAAGGTTCAGAATTTGATGCTTTTCAATTGGACAAATTGAATGAAGCGTTGGAAAACAAACTGTCCCGGTTTGAACGTCCTCGACAAGTCTATTTTGTAGAGCAATTTATAGAAACGCCCACCGGAAAGATTCAAAGAAAAGCAACGTTGGCTAAATGGGGTTCCCATAACACCATTTTGTAGGGGCAATCCCTTGTGGTTGCCCTACAGTGAAAAGATACCAAAAGAACAAGTTTTATGGAGAATCAGTATGGAAATTACCTGGTTAGGTCAGCCCGATTGTCATCAATTAAGTTTAGTGGGGGGTAAGGTAGCCAACCTGAGCCGTCTAGCGGCAGATTATCCCGTTCCACCTGGATTTTGTTTAACCACAAATGCCTTTGCACAATGGACTTTAAAAGACAATAGATATCCTACAGTTCCCCCTTCTATTTATGAACTTTTAGCAGAGGCTTACCAATCTTTAGCAAAAACGTGTCAAGTCGCTGAACCGAAGGTAGCCGTCCGTTCCTCTGCCATAGATGAGGATGGACAAAACGCTTCTTTTGCCGGGCAATATGAAACCTATCTTAACCAAGTAGGCATAGATGCCGTCGCCAAAGCGGTTGCTCGTTGTTGGGCCTCTGTTTACTCAGGTAATGTGCAAGAATATCGTCGTCAACAAGGCCAGCTAACTGAAAACCCGCAAATTGCTGTATTGGTGCAACAATTGATCGCAGCCGATATTTCAGCAGTTGTTTTTAGCGCTAATCCCGTTTCAAACAACCGAGAGGAAATAATCATTAATGCCAGTTGGGGGTTGGGTGAAAGTATTGTTGGGGGCACTGTGACACCTGATACTTATGTGGTACACAAGTCAGATTTAACACTTATTAGGCAAGAAATTGCTGATAAGCAACAGATGACTATTATGACAAATAACGGTACCAAAGAAGTAATGGTTCCTAGTGTACTGAGCAAACAACCGGCTATCACTCAGGCGCAAGCTATCGAACTGGCAAAATTAGCATTCACATTAGAAGAAAAAATGGGAGGGTTAGTGGATATTGAGTGCGCTTTTCAAGCTAACAAACTTTATTTGCTGCAATGCCGTCCTATTACTACACTCACTTGAAAGGGCAACCACAAGGGATTGCCCCTACATGAATAAACAGGTATTTTACAGCATGGAAACAAGAGCAACTAACATACAATCTACTTCCATTCCCATACCGCCAGATTTTCCCGTTAAATGGGAAAGTCCTAATGATGCCAAATTTTTTTGGGAACAAGAACGTCTCCATTTTCCTGAACAAACCACCGCGATGGATTTATCCCTCCTAATGCAACCCGTTTGTGCCGGTTTTAATAAAGTGGCGGCTACTTATGATGTACCTGTTACGTGGTATTGCCGTCATATCAATACTTATATATACAAAGCGATGGTTCCTAAAAAATCACCGTCTGATAAAGCGCAATGGACTCAAGAACAAATAAACGAGGTTATAGCTGCGGTGGGGGATCGCTGGAAAAATGAATGGTTACCTGAAATAAAGACCTATCTCGCCGACTGGGATGCATACAATCTCAAAGGTGCTACTATGCCGGCGCTCTTAGAACAGCTGAATGAAACCGAAAAACGCCAACACCGTTTATGGGAAATACATTTCTTATTGGTTTCACCCTCCAGATTGGCAATTACTCTTTTCAGCGAGATGTATCAAGAACTTTTTAGTGATGCAAGCCCTTCTGAAAGTTATGAACTGTTGTCAGGCTTTGAGAATAGAATGGTTGAAAGTAATAAAATACTTTGGGAACTGAGTCGTCAAGCCAGTGCTTCACCAACTGTCCGCAAAATCATCTCGGAAAATGCAGCAGATGAGGTCATTGCTCAATTGGCAGAGTCAGAGGAAGGCAATATTTTTTTGGCTAAACTCAATAATTACCTGCAAGAGTATGGTAAGCGGACTGATAAGTTTCGTTTTAACTATCCCTCGTGGTGTGAATTACCCACACCAGTCATTCAAAACTTGAAAGGCTATATCATGTCACCTGACGAGCGGGATGTGATAGCTGACATGAAAAAAATCGGAGCACAACGGGAAGAAAAAATCAATAAGGCACGAGAACGACTTCAAAATTACCCGGGGCCCATCAGGGCACAATTCGAGTTGCTACTCAAAGCAGCACAAATAGGTAGTATTTTGGGGGAGGAACACCCAGATTGGCTAGAATTTCAACCTCTCTATTACACACGCCAACTGCTATTAGAATTGGGTCATCGGTTGGTCGATGCCGGTGCTTTTAACCAACAAGATGAGGTTTTCTACCTTAGCATAGAGGAATTAAAAGAAACGCTTGCAACACCATCATCTCCACTCAATCGGCGCACCTTAGTAAATGAACGTCGCGCTTGTGAAAAACAATTTTCGGTAGGTACACCGCCACCAAAACTAGGCACCCTACCTGCCGGACCCCCACCTGCTCATCCACTTGTTAGGGCGGGTGCTAAATTCATGGGTACTCCACCTCCGGTTTCTGAATCTCCCAATGAATTGAGGGGTCACACCGGTTCAGGTGGTATTGCACAGGGTACCGCTAAAATTGTTCGAGTATTGGAGGAAACTAAGAAGTTAAAACCCGGTGATATTTTGGTAACTGAAACGACGATTCCATCTTGGACTCCTCTATTTGCTACGATTGCTGGGGTAGTTACTGATACAGGTGGCACCTTGAGCCATGCTGCGGTAATCGCTCGTGAGTATGGTATTCCCGCCGTTGTCGGCACGGTCAAGGCAACTCGCATGATTCAAGATGGACAGACTATTGAAGTGAATGGTGATGTAGGTATAGTTCGGATTATTTCCAGTGAACAATAATTAGATAACAAATAATCATTGTATCATATCACCCCTATTTCAGGACTACCCAGAATTTTTCATAGCTAGACAATTAGAATTGCTGGTGTACTTACTTATACTGACTTTCATCAAGCTTGAAATTCATCACCCTCATAACGTTTTCGCCCTTGATGAGTGTTTTTTCACTCTCTGTCAGCCATTCCTGGGTATCTATAAAGCTAGTGGCGTTCCAATCTCCTCCGGCCCGGTGAGGATAGTCCGTACCTAAATACAATCCCTCAGCACCTACAAGTTCGTATGCACACTTGAACGAAGGTCCCCAATATTGGGTATTATCAAACATAACCTTCTTGAGATATTCCATAAACGGCTTTTCAGTCTTGATCCAATCCTTGGCACCAGGATAAGTCTGTGCATATTTATTATAGGCATTGGCTGTCCTGAAGGGTAGAAAAGGGATAGTCCCTCCGGTATAGGAAACCATAAACTGAAGTTTCGGATATTTCTCTAAATAACCCTTAAAGAGGCATCCCATAACTGCCATGGTGACATCAAAAGTGAAACAATAGAGTTGCCAAGGCAAACCATTGAGGTTTTGCGCCTCGCCAGTCAAAGGAATAGTGGAATGTACGAGTAATGGGAATCCTATTTCCTCAGCCTGCGCGAAAATCGGTTCAAATTCAGGCTCACTGATAGCACGACCATGGATATTGGACGGACACAGAATCCCCACAGCACCCAGAAGCTTGGCACGTTTCATCTCCTTTAATGAGGCATGCACATCCTTCCATGATAGGCTGCATAGAAAATGGGGCATTACCTTAGGGTGTTTCTTACAGGCTGCTGCGAGTTCGTTATTGATAAGTTCTTGAATATCGACAGTCAAAGATTTTTCAAAACGTTCTGCACCAGGCAGGGGAGTGGAAATTATCTGAGCATCCAACCCCAGTTTGGGAATCGCCTCGGCCCTAGCATCAGGATCCATGGTCTCTCGCATATCATGATGACCCATGACCGTACCATTTTCTAACATCAAATACTTATATTCACCTACTTTTTCAAATTTTGGAGATTCGCAATATTTGACACACATATCCAAATAAGGTTTTGTGTCTAGGTGGTTGTGGACATCAATTCTTAAAGCCATAATTTCTCCGTTAATTATTGATTGATGGTTTTATTAAAATACAAAAGTACTTTAAACTTGTTCATCATCTGCCATTCACTATTCGCCAAAAGATGGGGCACCCTTGGTCATAATTTCGTCACTTATCTGAAAAATACCCCCCAACGTGGGGGGAATCATCGGCTTGACTTCATTATGACCAACGCCGATTATGTGGTTCCAATCAAAGGTTGTGGTGTTTTATTATGTTCCTGTAACGTTTTCTCATTTCCCACTTGAGAATTTTCCTCTTTAATTTCCTTTAAAGGACGCATAGCATTGCCCAAACCTAATAAAAGGGCAAGATTATTGATGAGTACAGACTCTATCATAGTAAAACTCCAGAAAAAAGCACCCGTCATGGAAAAAATACCTGGTACAAGAGTCATGATAAAACTCTTTCGCAAATTGGCATCTAAATTGTGTGAAATATCAAATATTGTACACAAGTGGGATAGGCTACCATCTAGTAAAATAATCTGAGCTGTGTCAGTGGCAAGTGAGGTCGCACCACTTAAAGAAATAGAAACCTGCGCCCTCTTCATAGCAATAGCATCGTTAATGCCATCTCCGATAAAACAGACCACTTTACCTTCTTTCTGCAGTTGTTCAACAATAGAAGCCTTATTTTCTGGAAGAACCTCAGAGTAATAGCTATCCATACCCAGAGATTCTGCCAATTTTTGAGTAGGTTGCCGATGATCTCCAGAAACAATGGCAATATGTTTGATGCCACGTTGCCGTAAGCCACTCATAATCTCTTTGACTTCAGAACGGACTTGAGTTTGCATCTCAAGGGCACCGATGACTGTGCCATTGACAGCCACTATCACTAATGAATGACCTTCTTCATGGGCAGAAGTCATAGCGTCTTTGATTGAATCAGGCAAAGTAAGGCCGGTAGAATTCATAAAGCGAACACTTCCTACTCTAACAATTTGATTGTCAATGTTCACTGTAATGCCATAACCGATTTGGTATTCAGAGTCATCTACCTCAGGCAATATCAAGTTAGCATTTTCGGCTTCTTGAATGATGGAGCGAGCAATGGGATGTGCCAGTTTACGCTCAGCCGCTGCTGCATACTTTAAGACTTCCTTTTCCTCATATTGTTCACACCTAATAATGCGGCCAATTTTGGGTTGTTCTTCTGTTAGTGTACCCGTTTTATCAAACAGTACCGTATCCACTGTATTCAACAATTCAAGGACTCGTCCATCTTTGACAAGAATACCCTTGTGGGAAGCGACGTTGAGATAGTTAAGTGTCCCAAGAGGTGCTGTAATTCTAAGACGGTTGCCAAAACTACTACTGAGAACAGCCGTTGCACCAAAAGGGCCAATTATAGGTAAAGCTAATATCGACAACCCCAACACGGGTAAAGCTGTTTGGTCAGCCCATTGTTCTCCCTTCAACTGAATCTGAGTTTTATAGTCGGTTGATTTCTCCAAAATATCACGGATTTTAGCAATGGTGGTTTCTTGGCCCGCTTTTTCAACTTTAACATAGACTTTGCCACTGACAACGAGCGTCGAGGCAAACACTTGATCACCCAGGCCTTTTTCCGCCGGTTGAGATTCTCCGGTCAAAGCATGTTGGTCAATCATTGCCTCTCCCGCTGTGACAATACCATCAATAGGTACCACTTCCCCTGTTGTAACCACGACTATCTCATTAATGTTGAGTGTCTCCAAAGGTACCTCCATTTCAACCCCCTCTTTTAAAATCCATACTGAGCTCGATTGCTGAACAAAGGCCTCAGTAAGCAATTTTTTGGAATGGTCTTGGGTCTTTGCCACAATTTTTCGACCCAAGTAATGAAACCCATAACCTATGGATAAAGCAAAATATTGCCCTGTAACGACACACATGAGGATTAAAGCAGAAACCTGCACATCGTAGCCTAACTTCCTTTTTTCAATAACCGATTGTTCAGTATGTTTGAACACCGGGAGAGCGAGATAACTAATCGTCCCGAAACTTAACAGGTTTAAGAGGGGGTTCCATTGTCTTACAACCGCCAAACCCATTGAAAGGACACTCACTTTTACATAATGATTATACCCTTGAGTTGTCAAGTCTATAAGTTTGTTCTTGTTATTCTTTTTGACAAGAGCAGTTTGAGGTTTTGGAATGACTTGTCCAACCGTGTCATTTTGATCATTTTGAGGTGTTTTGTCTTGCTTGGAATTGTCTAATGCCCTAGCTCCAAGGTAGATACCTATTAAAACGCCGAATTCTAGTAACATACGTTCAAAATTCTATATATGGCGTGTTGTCTGAGAAAACACACCTTAGGGTGAAAGCGATGGCGTAATTGCTTTTTAACTGATAATATTTTTTTAATATTGGTGGGTTGTCTGAGAAAATGTACTTTCTCGTTATAATCAATTTAAGCAGATTAGTGCATGATAATTATATTACACGAGATTCCGTGCTTCCACCCGAAGGTGCCTTTTCTCAGACAACACGCCATATAATTGTAAGAAAAATTAACAACTAGCCGCTAAAGTGGGTGGGTTAAAATGAAGGACTAAAAGTCCTGATACGGGTCAAAAACCGGTTTAATGCTCACTAGAGTTTATACAGATTTAACGTAACTCATTGATTTATATATATAAAAATATTATTTTTATAAAACGAATATAAATCAAACACTTAAATTAAATCGGTATAATGTCTACTCAATAAATTCGAGCGAAGG